>DYEN01000231.1 GCA_020725705.1 Anaerolinea sp. | reverse complement strand
TCCAGCCCGGTCGGCGTGCGCCCTCCGCTGATATAGACCTCGTAGTACGTCCCATTCCAGCGCGCGTCGATGGCGACGACAATGCACTGCGCGCCGAAGCGCTCCGCGCCCTGTGTGATTACGTCCGGCGTACGGACCGCCGCGCTGTTGATGGCGATCTTGTCCGCACCGGCCAGCAGCGCCGCGCGCATATCCTCGACCGTCCGCAGCCCGCCGCCCACGCAGAACGGGATGAAGATCGCGTCGGCGACGCGGCGCACCACGTCGAGCAGGGTCTCGCGGCCCTCGTGCGTCGCGGTAATGTCGAGGAAGACCAGTTCGTCCGCGCCCTCGTGGTCGTAGATCACGGCCTGCTCGACCGGGTCGCCCGCGTCGCGCAGGTTGACGAAATTGATGCCCTTGACGACGCGCCCCTCGTGCACGTCAAGGCAGGGGATAATGCGTTTGGCAAGCATCCGTGTCTCCCTTCACTGCCCCGGGCGCGCCGCGTCAGCTGCCCAGAAAGCTGAACATCCGCCAGGCGACCAGCGCAAACACTACAACGACTGCCACGAGATCCAGAACCAGCGCGTCGAACAGCGCGCCGGACACAATCAGCGCCGTCCCGACGACCAGAAACGCCTGCCCGATGCGCCGCTCGCGCGCCTGCCAGTCGACGCGCCGCCGGGGCTGCTCGCCGCGCCGCCTGGCGCCCTTCACATACCGCTGGCGGAGCCATTCGGGCGCCTCGTAGAACACCAGCCCGGCCACAAACACCAACACACCCAGGACAATCAGCATCATCGGCACTCCTTCTTCGCACGCGCTCAGGCCCGCGCCGCGGCGAGCGCCTCTTCGAGCGTGAAGATCCCGGTGTAAAGCGCCTGGCCGGTCACCACGCCCGCGATGTTGCCCGCCGCCCGCAGCGCCCGGATGTCGTCCAGCGAGGCCACGCCACCGGATGCAATCACCGCCAGCCCGGTTTCTCGCGCCAGAGCCGCCGTCGCCTCGACCGCTGCGCCCGACAGATCGCCGTCGCGGCTGACGTCGGTATAGAGCGCGTGCCGCACGCCCATCTGTGCGAAGCGCCGCCCCAGATCGACGGGCGTCCAGGCGCTAACCTGCTGCCAGCCGTGCGTTGCCACTCGGTCGCCCCGCGCGTCCAGCGCCACGGCGACCGCGTCCGCCCCGAAGCGCCCGACCGCTTCCCCGGCCCGATCGGGCTCGCGCACGGCCAGCGTACCCAGGATTACGCGCGCGGCCCCGGCGTCGAGCGCGCGCGCCGCGTCGTCCAGCGAGCGCAGCCCGCCGCCGAACTGGACCGGCACGCCCAGTGCTGCGATCGCGCGCAGGGCATCCAGCGCCAGGGTTGCCTCGCCCAGCGCCCCGTCCAGGTTGATCACGTGCAGCCACTGCGCGCCGGCGGCCTGCCAGCGCGCCGCCACCGCGACCGGGTCGTCGCCGTGCACCGTCTCGCGTTCCGGGTCGCCGTGCACCAGCCGAACCACGCGCCCCCGGCGCAGATCAATGGCGGGATAGACGATCACGGGATCAGCTCCAGAAAGTTGCGCAGAATCCGCAGGCCGACGGCCTGGCTTTTCTCCGGGTGCGGCTGGATGCCGCAGATATTACCGCGCCGCACGACCGCAGCGTACTCGATCCCGTAGTCGGTCGTGGCGAGCACGTCCGCCGGGTCGGCAGCGTCCACGTAGTACGAGTGCACGAAGTAGGCATAGGCGCCGTCATCCACCCCCGCCAGCAGCGGATCGTCGCGGCGGCGGTGGAGCTGGTTCCAGCCGATGTGCGGGACTTTCGGCCCCGTCGCCGGGAAGCGCACCACCCGGCCGGGCAGCAGACCCAGCCCGGCGTGCAGACCCAGTTCATCGCTCTGCTCGAACAAGAACTGCATCCCCAGGCAGATGCCGATCAGCGGCACGCCTTGGGCGGCGGCCTCTTTCAGCGGCCCGACGAACCCCGCCGCTTCCAGCGCCGCCATCCCCTGCCCGAACGCGCCCACACCGGGCAGCACGATCTTGGCCGCCCCGTCCAGCTCGTCCGGCGTGCCGACCGTTCGCACATCCGCGCCGAGGTAAGTTAGCGTGTTGCGCACGCTGCGCAGATTTCCCGCGCCGTAGTCGATGATGGCGATCATGTCGCTGCGCTCTCCAAGGTCACCAGGCGATCCGCCAGCCGGGCAAAATCCGCGGCGGACAGATCGTGTCGCTACCGACCGGCCATGCACCGCGCAGGGCAGCGCGCCAGCGGGCCGGGATGGCGTCCAGGCCATAGGCGGCGCCCGCCAGCGCGCCCGTCACCGAGGCGGCGGTATCGGCGTCGTCGCCCAGGTTCGCCACCTGCACGACGGCTTCTTCAAACGACGAGGTGGTCAGCAGGCCCCAGACCGCGCTTTCGAGCGTGTGGCGCACCCAGCCGCTGTTGGCGAGTTCCTCGCGCCGGCGGCCGGGCGCCGCCTCGATCATCGCGCGGAAGTCGCTCGCCAGCCCGGCTGAGGCCAGTGCCCGCTCGAACGCCACTTGGGGCGCGGCGCCGCACAGCAGATCGGCGATCATGGTGTTGGCGAAGACGCACGCCGCCGCGCAGTCCGGGTGCGGGTGGGTGACGTCGCTTTGCAGGATGCTCGCCGCACGCAAGGCGTCCGGCCGGCGCCAGTAGACCAGCGCCACCGGCCAGCAACGCATCAGCGAGCCGTTGCCCGCCGAGTTCGGATGAGCGGCCTGGACCGCGCTCGCCGCCTCGCGCCACGGCACGCCACGCGCCACCTGGCTCAGCACGCGGCGCGTGTGCACGCCGATGTCGGGCGGATCGGTCTCGGCCCACGCCGCGAAGCGCCGCGCCAGATCGTCGGGATCGAGCGGGCGATGGGCGAGCAGGCTTTCCGCCAGGGCGAGCGCCATCTCCGTGTCGTCGGTGAAGCTCCCGGCGGAGATGCGGCCCGGCAGCATATCGCGCACCAAAGCATGCAGCGGGCGCAGGGGCTTGAATTCGAGCGGCATCCCCAGCGCGTCGCCGGCTGCCGCGCCGACCGCGCAGCCTCGTGCCCGGTCGAGCAGCGCTCCATCAGGCGGGCCGTTCATCATGCGCTCTCTCCCTCGCGCCAGCCGCGCACAAAAGCGAACTGCTCCGGCGTCTCCGGCGATTCGACCCCGTCGCCGCGCAGTTGCTCGATGGCCCGCAGAGCGTCCTCGCCCGCCTGCCCGTGCCGCACCAGCCAGCAGCCGACCGCCGTCCCGGTGCGCCCGATCCCACCCATGCAGTGAATGTAGACCGTCTCGCCCGCGAGCAGCGCCGCGTCAACCGTGTCGAGGATGGCGCGCATATGATCCGGCTCCGGCACGTCGAAATTGACGACAGGCAGGCGCACATGGCGCACGCGGCGGCCCAGGCGCCCGGCCTCTTCCAGCGCCAGCGGCATGTAGGGGGCGTATTCGTGCGGCTCGGTCAGGTCCACGAACACGCTCACGCCCGCCTCGATCAGCGCGCGCAGACGCGCTCGCGTCTCGGTCTCGGAGCGGGCAGCGGGGTACGGACCGGCCAACAGGCGGCCCGGCTGCACCCAATAGCTCCCCTCGATCGGTCCGGGTGTGGCGGCGGTCATCCGGTCAGGGTCCCTTTCGTGCTGGCGACATCCACCCGGCGCGGATCGCGCTCAACGGCGGCCCGCAGCGCACGGCCCAGCGCCTTGAACAGCGCCTCGGCCTTGTGATGATCGTCGCGCCCGTAGAACACCTCGGCGTGCAGGTTCATCCGCGCGTGGACGGCGATCGTCTCGAAGACATGCGCGACAAGCGAGGTCGGCATCTGCCCGATGGCCGGCGTGTCGAACCCGGCGCGGATCACGGCATAGGGCCGCCCGCTGAGATCGACCACCACGCGGGCGAGCGCCTCGTCCATCGGGACGTAGGCCGCGCCCATGCGCGCGATCCCCTGACGGTCGCCCAGGGCTTCGTCGAGCGCGCGCCCCAGGCAGATCGCTACGTCCTCGACGGTGTGGTGCGGGTCGATGTGCAGATCGCCGCTCGCCTGCACGGTCAGGTCGAACAGCCCGTGCACGGCGACATGATGCAGCATGTGGTCGAAGAACCCGACGCCGGTCTCAATCGCGGCCTGCCCGCTGCCGTCGAGGTTGAGCGACAGCGCGATCCGGGTCTCGTTGGTGCGGCGCTCAACCGTCGCCGTGCGATCGGAAGGGGTGGGATCAGGCATGGCTCTCTCCAATCTCGCGCAGGGCGGCCAACAGAGCATCGATCTGTTCCGGCGTCCCGGCGCTGATCCGGATGCAATCGCGCAGCAGCGGCGTGTTATAGTGCCGCACTAGGATACCGTATTCCTGCGCCAGCCGTCGCCTGACCTCGGCGGCCTGGCGCCCCAGCACGCGGCACAGCACAAAGTTAGCGCGGCTCGGATACGCCCGCAGCCACGGGATCGCCGCCAGCTCGCGCTCCAGCCGTTCGCGCGCAGTGATCAGACGGCGGACGTTAGCTTGCAGCGGCGCCAGGTCCATCAGCGACGCGCGCGCCGCCGCGTCTGCCGCAACATTGACATTATACGGCTGCTTGATCTTCCACAAGTGCGCGATGATCTGCGCCGGGAAGATGCCGTAGCCCACGCGCAGCCCGGCCAGCCCGGCCCACTTGCTGAAGGTGCGCAGCACGATCAGATTGGGGATGTCGGGCACGCGCCGCGCCAGGCTCTCCGCCCCGCTGAACTCGATGTACGCCTCGTCCAGCACGACGACCAGCGGCAGCGCCAACAGCCGCTCGACCGTCTCCGGCGAGATCAGGCTGCCATCCGGGTTGTTGGGCGAGCAGACAAACAGCAGCTTAGCGCCGGATTCCAGCGCCGCCGCCTCGATGGCGGGCACGTCGAGCGAGAAGTCATCGCGGCGCGGAATCTCGATCACGCGGCCATGCGCCAGCGGCGTGTCGAAGGCGTACATGGCGAAGGTGGGCGGCGTGCTGATCACCGCGTCGCCCGGCGCGACGAACAGCTGCAAAATCAGCGCGATCAGTTCGTCCGCGCCCGCCCCCGCCAGGATATGCGCCGCATCTACGCCCACATAGTCGCTCAGCAGGGCGCGCAGGGCGCGCGCTTCCGGGTCCGGGTAAATGTGAGTCGTGTCCAGCGCGGCCAGAGCTGCCCGCGCCGCAGGCGAGGGGCCATAGGGGTTTTCGTTGGCGTCCAGCTTGATCAGCGCGCTGACCGGCCGGCCCAACTGCGCCGCGAAGACTTCCAGCGAGGCGGTCGGCGAATAGGGCGCCAGCGCCGCGATATCGGGCCGGATGCGGACCTGCTGCGCCGTCTGCGCGCGCGAGTCGCCCGTCATCGCCCCGGCTCCCGGTTGATCCGCGCTTCGGCGGCGGCGGCGTGGGCGGTCAGTGCCTCGGCGCGGGCCAGGACCGACGCGGCCCGGCTCAGCTCGGCGGCGGCACGCGGATCGAGACCGATCACGCTGGTGATCTTCACGAAGTCCAGCACGTTCAGCGGCGAGGCGAAGCGAGCCGTCCCGCCGGTCGGCATGACGTGGCTCGGCCCGGCGACGTAATCGCCCAGCACCTCGAACGAACTTTCGCCCAGGAAGACGCCGCCCGCGTTGCGCACACGCCCCAGCCACGCCCACGGATCGCGCACCAGCAGGCAGAGGTGCTCGGCGGCGTAGTCGTTGGCGACCTCGAAGGCTTCGTCTAGGTCGGCCACGATCACCGCGCCGCTGCGGCCGGCGAGCGATTGGGTGATGATCCCGGCGCGGCTGAGCGTTTCCAGGCGCTGCCCGATCTCGGCGCTGACGCGCTCCGCCAAGTCGCGGCTCGGCGTGACCAGGATGGCGGACGCCAGCACGTCGTGCTCGGCCTGAGCCAGCAGATCGGCGGCGGCCAGCGCGGGGTCGGCACTGTCGTCGGCGATGACCATTGTCTCGGTCGGCCCCGGCAGCCCGTCGATACCTACATCGCCGTAGACCTGCTGCTTGGCGAGCGTCACGAACAGGTTACCCGGCCCGACGATTTTCGCCACGCGCGGCACGCTCTCCGTCCCGTACGCCAGCGCGGCGATGGCCTGCGCCCCGCCCACGCGGTAGATGCGCCGCACGCCGCAGACCGCCGCCGCCGCCAGGATCACGTCCGGCACGGCGCCATCGCCCCGGCCGGGCGGCGTGACCACCACGATCTCCGGCACGCCCGCCACCTGCGCGGGGATGACGCTCATCAGCAGCGAGGAGGGCAGCGGGGCCGTGCCCCCGGCCACATAGACGCCGACCGACTCGACCGGGCGCACAAGCTGGCCCAGCGAGCCTTCGCCCGCCGCGTCGAGCCAGCCGGTGACCGGCTGTTTTTCATGAAAGGCGCGGATGCGCCCGGCGGCCAGGGTCAGCGCGGCGACCACCTCGTCGGGCGTGCGCCGCAGCCCGGCATCGATCGCGTCCTGCGGCACGGCCAGCGCGTCCAGCGTGGCCCCGTCGATGCGGCGGTTCCAGTCCAGCAGGGCCGCGTCGCCGCCCTGGCGCACGCTGCGGATGATGCGGCGCACGGCCTCGTCGGGCGACACCGGCTCGCCGAACAGCGCGCGCAGGCTGTCGGCGATGCGCGGCGGGACCTCGACCTCGCGCAGTGACCCGCGGCGCAAAATGCTCGCCCGCGCGGCGCTCAGATCGTCGTAAATCGGCAGAAGCGCAGTGGGAGTCATCGGGGGTTTTCCTCGCGGTTTAGGGCTGCCAGCAGCCGCTGGTAGCGTTCGGGTAGCTCCTCAAAAATGTACGTGACCGGCGTCACGACGACGCCGCTGCCGTCGATGGCGCGGATCTGCTGGATGGCGTCGTAGAGCCTGTCGGCGGAGGTGACCAGGTTGATCGCCCACCAGTTCCCCGCGCCCTGGCGCGTGATCATCTGGGCGACGGTCGGCCCTTGCAGGCCGCCCAGGTCCGGCTGGCTGAAGACGCGCGCCGCGACTGCCTCAGCGGACTCGCCGCGCATGTTGGCGAAGATCATGTACTGGCCGCGGGCGCGCAGGTGCGCCTCGATGAACTCCAGCATCTTGCGCGCCACATGCAGCACCTCGTCGCGGTCGGACAGCGCGGCGCGGTTGCCGATCAAAATCGCCTGCGAGGTGAGGATCACGCCGTCCTCAAGCGGTCGCAGGCGATTCTCGCGCAGCGTCGTGCCGGTGCTGGTGATGTCCGCGATGAAGTCGGCGTAGCCGACCGTCGGCGCCGATTCGAGCGCGCCATCCGCCAGCACCACGCGCACAGAGTCCGCGCCGGCCTGTTGCAGAAAGCGCGAAACGAGATTGGGGTATTTGGTCGCCACGCGCAACGGGCGCCGGCGGGCGCTGGCGGCCAGGTCGCGGGCGGTGATCACCTCGTCCCAGTCGTCCGGCACGGCGACGACCAGGGCGCAATCACCGTAGCGCAGCGCGTCGTGAATGGTCACAATCGCGTCCGCCTCGCCGCCGATCGTCTCGGCCAGCGCGTCGTAGCCGGTGATGCCCAGGTCCACGTCGCCCGCCGCGACGCTGACCGGGATGTCTCTGGCACGCTGAAACAGCACCAGCACGCCGGGCAGGTCGGGCATGGTGGCGGTATACTGACGCGGATTGCGTTTGTCTACGCGCAGCCCGCAGCCCGCCAGGAACTCCAGCGTCTCGATCTCCATCCGGCCCTTGCTGGGCAGCGCGATCCGCACTTGTTGCTCCGTCATGAGAAGCCCTCTCCTCGACCGGCACAAACCGGCCCAAACAAAAACGCCCCTCGGCGGACCGAGAGGCGTCAGGATGCCTGTGACCTAGAAGCTCGCTAGGCGCGCACGCAGCCATCACCACCGGGCCGGGTGCCTGGGGTGCGGTTTGCATGATGGTGCGCGTGGACGTGCGGCAAGCTTGGTTTCATGCTGCTCAGTATAGCGGCGTGCCCGGCGGCTGTCAACGAGTTCGCTCCGGTCGAATTGTACAAATCATGCCACCGCTGCCAGCACCACCAGCACCATCGCCGCGAAGGGAACCGACGCGATGAAGATCAGCGTGAACCAGCGATTCTCCCAGCGCAGGTGCATGAAGTAGGCCACCACCAGCAGAATCTTCAGCGTCGAGAGCGCCGCCAGCGGCGCGACGACCGAGAAGCCGAGGTCGCCGCGTGTATCGAGCACGCTCAACAGGACTTCGATCGCCGTCACCGCCGCCAGCGCGACAAACACGCCGACATAGGTCATGCGGTGCGAGTGCGCGTGATCGGCGCGCGGCGCGGGCCAGAAGTTGCGCTTCAGCGCGACCAGCGGATTGCCGGGCAATCCTATGCCGGCACCGGCGGCTTCGGCGGCGAGCAACTCGTCCAGCGTTACAGCGTCCCGCTGCCAGGCCGGGCCATGAGTCGCCTCGGCGGGCGCCACGCGCGTTAGCCCCAGCCAGACCGGAACCAGCAGCAGCACGTTCCCGACCGCGCCCACCGCCAGGCCGAGCGCCATCGCCGTCCAATCGCCGATGCGGCGGCCCTGCGCCAGCACGGGGGTCACCACGCCGCCGATGAACGCGCCGCTGGCAACCCACAGAACAACCCAGAGTAGCAGTCGATCCATAGCTTCCTCTCGTTCTCTCGCCGCGGCCTAGTGCACCAGGTAGATGACCGTGAACAGCGCGATCCAGACGACATCGACGAAGTGCCAGTAGAGGCCGAACAGCTCGACGCCGAGATAGTTCTTCGCCGTGTAGACGCCCTCTACCAGCGTGCGGTAGAGCACAATCGCCAGCCAGATCACCCCGCCCAGCACGTGCAGGCCGTGGAAGCCGGTCGTGACGTAGAACGCCGTGCCAAACAGGTCGCCGGCGGTGACGCCGTGATGCATCAGCTCGTACCACTCGAACGCCTGGATGCCCAGGAAGGTCACCCCCAGCACCAGCACCGCCAGCATCCAGTTGCGGAAGACACGGCGGTCATCGGCCTGGAGCGCCTCAAGGCCCATCACGACGGCGAAGCTGCTGACGATCAGCACCGACGTGCCGACCGTCGCCAGCGGCAGGCTGAGGATCTCCTGCGCTTCCTCGAAGCCATGCGACAGCTTGAAGTAGATAAAGCCGCCGATCAGCGACGAGAAGAACATCACCTCGGACGCCAGGAAGACCCACATCCCAAACTTGCGATCGCTGAGCGGGGGAAGCCACTTGGCGCTCAGGTCGAATTCGGGGAAGTGGATCATCCGCCAGGTGCCATAGGCCAGCACCGGGATCGCCCCCAGCAGGAAGAGCGGGTTCAACAGCGCCAGCAGCAACAGCAGCGACCCGCCCGCGACGATGATCGGCGCCGGGCTGGGCTGCGGCAGATGGATCTCGTGCTCAGGACCGTGTCCATCGGCCGGGATGGCGTGCCCGTTTTCGATGAACTCGTCCTCGGAAACGTGTTCCTGCAGCTCGTCAGGCGCCACGCTCAGGTCAGTCGTCATGCGGATTTCTCCCCCTCAGGAACCAGGCCGAGCCGGGCGTCGCGCGCCGGACGCAGGCTGTGCACCACCGGAATGGTGTCGAAGTTGTGCTCGGGCGGCGGCGAGGTCGTCGTCCATTCCAGCGTGTCGCCTTCCCACGGGTCATTCCCCGCCGGCACACGCCGCCGCGCGCTGTAGAAGATGTTGTAGACCAGCAGAATGACTGAGATGCCCATCAGCACCCCGCCCACCGTCGACAGCACGTTCAATCCGGTCCAACCCCGGTCTGCCGGGTAGTCGTAGATGCGGCGCGGCATGCCCATTAGGCCCAGGATGTGCATCGGGAAGTAGGTGACATGGAAGCCGATGAACAGCGTCCAGAACTGGAGTTTCCCGATCTTCTCGTCGAGCTTGTGGCCGAACATCTTGGGCCACCAGTAGTACATGCCCGCGAAGATGCCGAACGCGCCCCCGCCGAACAACGTGTAGTGGAAGTGCGCGACGATCCAGTACGAGTCGTGCACCATCTCATTGATCGGCAGAACCGACTGGAACACGCCGGTGATGCCGCCGATCAGGAACGAGATGAGGAAGCCGATGGCATAGAGCATCGGCGTCGTGAAATGCAGCGACCCGCCGATCATGGTGAAGATCCAGTTGAAGACCTTCACCCCGGTCGGGACGGCGATCAGCATTGTGGAGAAGACGAAGATGGCCTCGATAGTCGGCGGCAGACCGACAGTGAACATGTGATGCGACCAGGTGGTGAACCCCAGCGCACCGATCGCGATGGTTGAGGCCACCATCGCAGGGTAGCCGAACAGGGGCCGCCGCGAGAACACCGGCAGCACCTCGGACACGCAGCCCATCGCCGGCAGGATAATGATGTAGACCGCCGGGTGCGAGTAGAACCAGAACAGATGCTGCCACAACACCGGGTCGCCGCCCGCCTCGACCGAGAAGAACTGCGTCCCCAGGTTGCGGTCCGCCAGCAGCATCGCCATGCCGCCGGTCAGAATGGGGGTGGCGAGCAGGATCATGAAGGCCATCGTCAGGGTGGTCCAGACGAACATCGGCATCTTCATCCAGGTCATGCCCGGCGCGCGCATGCGGGTGATGGTCACAATGAAGTTGATCGACCCGATGAGCGACGAGGTTCCGGTCAGCGCCAGGCCGATCAGCCACAGGTCTGTGCCCGCGCCCGGCGAGAACTGCTTGCTGCTGAGGGGCGGGTAAGCCGTCCAGCCGTTGGCCGCCGCGCCGCCATCCACCAAGAACCCGCTGTAGACCGTCAGCCCGCCGAACAGTAGCAGCCAGTAGCTCAGGGCATTCAGACGCGGGAAGGCCATATCGCGCGCGCCGATCAGCAGCGGCACGACGTAGTTCGCCAGCCCGGCGCCGATCGGGATGATGAACAGGAAGATCATGGTCGTCCCATGCATGGAAAAGAGCTGGTTGTAGGTGTCTGCGCTGACGAACTGGCCGCCGGGCGCGGTCAGCTCAGCGCGCATCACCTGCGCCATCACGACGCCGATGACAAAGAATGTCAGCGTCGTCAGGACGTACATGATCCCGATCTTCTTATGATCGACCGTGGTAATCCACTCGAGCAGCGTGCTCTGTGGCCGGCGTGTGGTGGGGTGGGTTGCAAGAGTCGCCATACGATACTCCGCTACTAAACTGGTTGGGGTGGCCGTAGCACCGCGTTACTGGCTTTGCAGATAGGCGATCAAATCGGCCAGGGCCTGAGCATCCAGTTTCTGGCCGTAATCCGACGGCATCACCACGCAGTTGAACCCTGGAACCTGATATGCACACGGGTCCAGAATCGACTCGCGCAGGTATTGCTCTGCGCTCATGCCACCGTGCGCCGCGCCGTGCTCGACCGCGCGCTCGCCCATACCGGACAGGGCCGGTCCGGCGCTGTCGCGGTCGGTGTGGCAGTGATCGCAGCCCAACTCGTGGAAGATACTCTCGCCCGAAGCGGCATCGCCGTCCGGCAGCTCGCTGTCCAGATCGTGCCCGATCGGGACGAAGGCGCCCGCTCCGGCGATCCGGTCCGCCAGCCAGCGATCGAACTCGTCGGGCGGCAGGGCCTCGACCTCGATCAGCATGTTATGGTGCAGCAAGCCGCAATACTCGGCGCAGTTGCCGGTGTAAAGACCCGGCTCGCGGACGCGCAGCCACATCGTGTTCTGATACCCCGGAATGGCGTCCACCTTGCCCGCCAGCGCGGGCACCCAGAAGCTATGCTGCACATCGCGCGAGGTGATCGTCAGCAGCACGTTGCGATCGGTCGGGACGGTCAGGCGGCGGGTGGTGCGCACGCCGGTCGGCTGGTCCTCGCCGATGTAGTACTCATAGTCCCAGTTGAACGTGTAGCCGGTCACGGTGATGGCGTAATCCGGCACCGTTTCGTCCTGGTCGGCCTCGGCCCGATAGGCGGTCTGAAGCGCGCGCAGAGTCAGCACGAACAGCACGCCGATGATGATGAACGACAGCACCGTCCAGGTGATCTCCAGGGCCGTGTTGCCGTGCACCTGCTCGGGCATCTCGTCGCGACGGCGGCGGCGATAGCGCCAGATCGCGTAAATGATCAAACCCTCGACCAGCAGAAAGATGGGGATCGCCATCAGCAGGGTAATGTTGAACAGTTTCCATACCGTGTCGATCGGTGCGCCGCCATCTGCCGGGCCGTGCGCCCAGGCCACCTGCGGAACGGCTGCGGCCAGGGTCAAGACCCCGCCGCCCAGCACGACCAGCAGCCACCGGCTGCGAACGAATTGCGTCATACGACTTCACCTGACCTGTCCTAAGCGCATCGCGCTGACGCCACGATCCGGCACTGATCCGCTCTCAAGACACGGCGCCACTGCTTGTCGCAGCGGCCGCAACCGGAACACCTTACAGGTTGGGGTCGTCACCGGGAAAGGATGCGGGGCCGCGGAAAGGTGACGCGTCTTGGTTGTGGATCGTACCGAATCTCAGTTTATAGAATATTATACTCACCTAAATATAAAATAACAGGCCATCTTCACAATTTTTACCTTTTCGCCGCTGCCGCACCCGCATCCGGTGGCGAAGCCCGCGCCCGCTTGCAACGTTCTACTCAGAAAATCTTGTGAGGCTATGCATAAATTTCAAGGTTGTGCTTGAAAATTTTTATCAGATCGTATACTCTGATGCTGTGGCTCAATGATCAGCTTGATTCTCGTTGGCGGGCGTGAGCAAAGGATCATGCGGATCTCCTCTCTACAGACTTTTTACATCCTGATCGCCACCCAGGTCCTGTCGCTGATCGGCAGCCGGATGACCAGCCTGGCGCTCGGGATCAGAGTCTTCACCGATACCAACCAGGCAACCCCGCTGGCGCTGGCCGCCTTCTTCTCGGCCCTGCCCTCGCTGCTGTCTGCCAGTGTGGCCGGGGTCTTTGCCGACCGCTGGAACCGGCGCTACGTGATCTTGATCGCGGATATCGGCCAGGCCGCCGGGACGGCGATTCTGCTCGTCAGCTTTATGACCGGCACGTTCGAGCTGTGGCTGTTGTACGTCGTCACGTTCATCCAGGCGTTTTTCGCGATGTTTCAAAGCCCGGCCTTCGACGCCTCGATCACCATGCTTGTTCCCGACGCGCATCGCGACCGCGCCAACGCGATCCAGCAGTTGACCGGTCCCACGTCCGGGATCGTCGCGCCGGTGCTGGCCGGGCTGCTGTTTACCGTGGTCGGCGCCACAGGCGTGATGCTGATCGACCTCGTCACGTTCGGGGTTGCGGCGCTGGTCGTGCTGCTCGTTCACATCCCCCAGCCTCAGGCCACCGAAGAAGGGCGGGCGATGCGCGGGGCGCTGTGGCGCGAGGCGCTGGTCGGCTTCCGCTATCTGCGCTCGCGCCCGATCTTGCTGTCGATGGCGCTCTACGTGTCGCTGGTCAACTTTCTGATCGGCGGGACGTTCGCCCTCAACACGCCGTACATCCTGACCATCACGCGCAGCGAGGCGACGCTCGGCACGCTGCTCGGCGCGATGAGCAGCGGCGCGATCGTCGGCGGGGTGATCATGAGCGCCTGGGGCGGCACCCGGCCCCGCATCCACACCATCATGCCGGGGATCGGGCTATCCGGCGCCTGCCTGGCGCTGTACGGCGTCAGCCGCTCGCCGCTGGCGATGGGCGCGGTGTTGTTCACGCTGATGTTGCCCCTGCCGATGGTCAATGCCTCGTTTATGTCGATCATGCAGGCGAAAGTGCCGCCGGATCTGCAGGGGCGTGTGTTTGCCGCGCTGAGCCAGGTTTCGATCGGGCTGATGCCGGTCGCGTTCGCGCTGGTCGGGCCGCTGGCCGATCGCGTCTTCGAGCCGGCAGTCGGCGGCCCCGGCTGGGATCTGGTCGCACCACTGGTCGGCAGCCGGCCGGGCGCGGGCATGGGGTTGATCATGCTCACGGCAGGCAGCGCCATCACGCTGTTGACCGCCTTCGTCTACAGCCGTCGCAGCACCCGCCGCATGGAAGCCGACCTGCCCGACTACGACGCGCTGGCCCGCGACGACGCAGCGCCGGGCGACGACCTCGGCGCGCGCCCCGCGCAACCGGCAGCCGCCGACTGACCGCACGCCTTGCCGGGCCGGGTGACACCGGCCCGCTTTGTTTCCCCCAAAATGGAACCCCCAGCCCGCGCCCGGTGTAAGGTTAGTGAAACGCGACCGTTCAGGCAGCGCAGACGCGAAAGGCACGGCGCTTGGAATCGGACTGGATCGTGCGCGCTCAGGGCGGCGACCACGCAGCCTATGAAAAGCTGGTTCGCCAGCATGAAGAGGCAGTCTTCCGGCTGGCGTACCTGATCGTAGGCGATGCCGACGCCGCGCAGGACGTGGCGCAGGACACCTTTCTGCAGGCCTACCGGCAGCTTGGCCGCTTCGACCCCGCACGGCCGTTCCGCCCGTGGGTGCTGCGCATCGCCCGCAACCTGGCGCGCAACCAGCGGCGGTCCTTCGCGCGCTATCTGGCCGCCGCCCGACACTGGTTCACCAACGCGCCGGAGAGCGTCGCCAGCGCCGAAAGCGACGAGCTGGAGCGCCTCGAAGCACAGACATTGTGGGCCGCAATCCGGCGCCTGGAGCCGCAGGAGCAGGAGATCATTTACCTGCGCTATTTTCTGGAGCTGTCGGTCCAGGAGACCGCCGAGGTGCTCGGCGTGGCGCCGGGCACGGTCAAATCGCGGCTGAGCCGGGCGCTGCGACGGCTCAAAGGCGTGGTGCTGCACGATTTTCCGCTGCTGGTAGAAGGACGGAGCCTGTGAACGAGCACCCTGCCGCGACCGGTTTGCCAGACGAAGACGAGGCCTGGGAGATGCGCGTCGATCTGGTGAGCCGACGCCTGACGTTCCCCCCGACGCCTGATATCGCCGGGCAGGTGCGGGCGCGGCTGGACCGGCCCCGGATGCGCGCCAGGGCCAGAGCCGTCCGTGCTGCCGCCGTTGTCGCGATCGCGCTGCTGCTGGCCGTGCTGCTGATCCCCGATCTGCGCAGCCGCGCGCTGGACTTCCTGCAGATCGGTGCGGTGCGCTTCGTCGAGTCACCAACCGGGACGCCCGTCGCAACAAGGAGTGGCAGAGAGCCTCAGGCGCCGGGTGTGCTACCGTCCGTGCTGGACTTGCCCGGCGAAACCACGCTCGACGCCGCGCGCCAGACGGCCACCTTCCCGATCCGCCTGCCCACCTATCCACCCGATCTGGGCTTGCCCGACCGCGTTTTCATGCCCACGCCGGACGGCGGGACGGTGGTGCTGGTCTGGCTGGAGCCGGGCAACCCCGGCGCGGTGCGCTTGAGCCTGTACGCGCTGGGGCCGGGCAACTTGGCGCTGAAATTCGAAGCCCCAATCGAAGGCTCGTCGGTGGATCAGCACCTCGCGCTGTGGGTGACCGCGCCGCACGAGTTCATGATCCCCGTCGGGCCGGGCGAGCTACTGCGTCTGACCGTCACCACGCCGGTCCTGATCTGGGAACAGGACAGCGTGACCTACCGCCTGGAAGGCAACCTGACACTGGATGACGCGCGCCGCATCGCTGAATCGTTGGAGTGAGCAAAGCAAAGGAGATCGCATCATGCGCACACGCATCGGACTCGCTTTGATGCTCGTGGCACTGGTAGCGCTGGCGCTGCCGGGTCTGGCCGGTGCCAAAGGCCCCGCCGGGCGGATCGTCATCGTCGGGCCG
>DYEN01000230.1 GCA_020725705.1 Anaerolinea sp. | reverse complement strand
TCCGGGCTTCATCGCCAACCGCATCCTGATCCCCATGCTCAACGAGGCGATATATGCGCTGATGGAAGGCGTGGGCACGGTCGAATCGATCGATACGGTGATGAAGCTGGGCATGAATCACCCGATGGGTCCCCTGACGCTGGCTGACTTTATCGGGCTGGACATCGTGTTGCACACGCTGGAAGTGCTGCACGCAGGGCTGGGCGATCCGAAATACCGGCCCTGCCCGCTGTTGCGCAAGATGGTGGCAGCAGGGTATCTGGGGCGCAAGACGGGGCGCGGCTTCTACACCTATGGCTAGCGAAGATGGCTTGCAGTTGTTCACCGCCGCCCAGCGCCAGGAGACGCTCGACCGGCTGCTGGCGGCGCTGGCGACGGATGAGCGCATCGCCGGCGTGATCGTGGTCGGGTCGGGGTCCGTCGGCTTTGAAGATGCGTACTCGGATGTCGACCTTGACGTGGTGATGTACGCGGCGGACGATGTCGCGCCGGTGTGCGATGCGTGGACAGAGCGCATCCGCGCCATGTTCGAGGTGTGGGGGCAGTTTTCCACCAATTATGCGCCGGACAGCTTCCTGCGCGGTTTTCTGCTGGCGGACTACCTCGAAGTCGATATTGGGTTCGTGCACCTGGGCAACCTTCAGGCGGGGAAGTGGCGCTGGCGGGTGGCGTTCGACCGCTCCGGGCAGATCGAGGCGATCCAGCAGCGGACCTGGACGGGGCGCCAGAGGACGGACGCGCACGCGGTGTACGAGCATGCCGTCGGCGGCATCTGGCACTATGTGCTGCACGTGGCGGTGGCGGCCCGGCGCGGGCAGGTCTGGCGGGCGCTGCACGACCTCGACGCGGTCCGGTTGCTGGCGTTCGAGCTGGCGGGGCTGCGCTACGAGCTGGACGTGACGCGCGGGCGGCAGGCGGACCAGCTGCCTGCGGAGTTTCTCGCGGCGCTGGAAGAGACCCTGCCGGGCAGCAGTGCGCCCGCCGACATCCTGCGGGCGCTGCGCGCCGCCACGGCGTGCTTCTTTGAGCAGGCGCGCGCCGTGGCGGCCATGCTTGGCGACGAACCACCGGACGCGCTGGCGGGGCGCCTGTGGGCGCTGCTTGATGCGTGGCGTTAGGTGCCGGGCAGCTACTTCCCTCTCCAGCGGATGGCGATCAGCGCGACGGCCAGAAAGGCAAGCGCGGCACCGGTGAAGAACGGCGCGCGCGGGCCAAACCCCGCCCAGCCGCCGACGCCCTGCCACAAGACACCTGCCAGGACGCTCGCGGGGAGCGCGGCCAGGCCCACGGTCGCGTTATAGAACCCATAGGCCGTGCCGCGCTGCTCGACCGGCGTCAGGTCCGCGACCAGCGCCCTGGCGGTGCCCTCGAAGGCCGCGTAGTATAGCCCGTAGACGCCGTACAGCAGCCAGACCTGCGCTGCGCTGGCCGCCAGGGCGAAGCCCAGGTAGACCAGGCCGTAGAGCAGCCAGCCGGACAGAATCACCCGCTTGCGCCCCAACCGGTCGGACAGCATCCCTAGCGGGCTGGAAAACAGCGTGTAGACCAGGTTGAACGTGATCAGCATGCCCAGGATGCCGGCGACGGTCAGGCCGCGTTCCTGGGCGCGCAGGATCAGGAAGCTGTCTGACGAATTGCCCAGGGTGAAGAGCGCCACAACGAGCAAGAAGAACTTGAAGTCTCCGCTCAGCGCGGAGAAGGACAGATCGGGCTGTGGCCCGGAGCGCGGTTTGAAGGGCACCTCGCGCGCGCCCAGCGCCAGCACGATCACGCCCAGCACGGCGGGAACGATGCCGATCAGCACCAGCATCTGAAAGGTGCTGCGGCTGAGGGTCAGCGCCTGAGCCTGGGTGGCCAGCACAACGGCCAGCGCGATCACCAGGCCAACGACGGCCCCGGCCGTATCCCCGGCGCGATGCAGCCCGAAGGCGATGCCGCGATGGTGAGCGTCGGTGCTGTCGGCGATCAGCGCGTCGCGCGGGGACGTGCGCACGCCTTTGCCCACCCGGTCCGCGAAACGCACCACCAGGACGCCTGCCCAGGTCGTGGTCACATAGAGGAAGGGTTTGGCGAGGGCGGAGATGGCATAGCCGGCCACTGCCAGCCGCTTGCGCCGGCGCAGCCGGTCGGAGAGCCGGCCCGACACGACCTTGAGAAGGCTGGACGTGGTCTCCGCGATGCCGTCGATCAGCCCGATGATCGCTGTCGAGATTCCCAGGACATTCGCCAGGAACAGCGGCACCAGGTTGAAGATCATCTCGCTGGAGACATCGGTCAGGAAGCTGGTGGCGGTGGTGGCCCACACGTTGCGCGGGATGGCGCGAGGTGCAGCGATCAGGGGCTTGGGCAGCAGGTGATTCATGTTCATTGAGAGGCCTCACGATCTATGCAATACGCGTTCCAGGCGCGCCTGTCTGCCGGGGGCAGGTGCGGTTTGTGCTGACGATGGTCTAGCTGACGCGCTTCCAGGTCCCGCCGGTCAGGCGCCAGAAAGCCGTCTCGGTCACCGGCTCGCCCTGACGGTTGTGGACCAGCTCGACGACGGCGAAGAGCTGGCCGTGGTCGTCTCGCGTGAGGCCAACGGACATCACCTGAGGCACGGTTTGGGCGGCGTAGCGCGGGTCTTCGAGGCGCAGGTTGGCGTTGGCGGTGGCGTCGGCGCGCTCCAAATCGTAGAGCATGAGGAACAGCCCGCTGCCGTCCGGCTGGGTGAGCAGGTCGTGCTCAAGCTGCACGCGCCACTGGAAGAAGCCGCGCCAGTCAAGCCGGTTGAGTTGATCGATCCCCATCTGTGCCAGCGACACGCCGCTGACCGCCTGGACCAGCGTGTCGACCGGCGGTTCGCCGTTCAGCGCGCCGACCAGCGCCGGGATCGCGCCCGCGCCGTACTGCGCGACAAGCTGGCCGACGAAGGTCGGATCTGGAGCAGGCGCGGTATCGAGCGCGATCAGCCGGTTGCCCAGCCAGCGCGCCAGCTCCGAGACGACCCAGGCCGGGTCGCTGGCGGGCGAGAAGGCGCGATCGCCTGCCGCGTGGCGCACCAGCCGCCCGGCGACCTGCTCGCGAATCTCGTGCTCCAGGTCGGCGGGCAGGGCCATATCGGCGCGCGCGCGGGTGACCAGCGGCGAGGTGACGACCAGCGTCCACGGGTCGGCGTTGCTCCAGGTGGGCGGGGCCGGGTGCCGGGCGACGATGTCCAGATGGAGCGCGGGCGGGGGTTGCGCGCAGCCGAGCAGGGCGCAGCCACGTGTCCACCAGTCGTCCAGGCGCGGACCAAGGGCCAGGGCCAGTTCTTCGTCGAGGGCCTGATAGCGCACGCGGACGTGCTCGGTGCTGAAGGTGCGCTCCTCGCCCCAGAAGGCCAGGTTGTCCGGCACGCGGCGCCAGCCGGTCGGCTCTCCGGACCCGTCGTCTTTGTAGTACCAGTAGAACCAGACGACCTTGTACGGCACGCCATCGATGATCTCCTGCACGACGACGCGCCCGGTGAGATCGTCGATCGCCACGTCCAGCACCTCGCCGGTAAGCTGGACGCGATGAGCCTGCTTGAGCGCCTGGTAGGTGTCGAAGGCGCGCGCCTGGTCGGCCAGAAAGGCGTCGCTGCGGCTGCGCTGGATGCGCATGAAGGCATCCCGATCGCCCACGCGCAGGGCTGCGACCTCGGCCTCGACGGTGTCGATCAGGTCCTGGCGGTACTGCGCGTCCAGCCGTTGCAGCCGCCAGTAGGCGAGCGAGACGGCCAGGCAGACCAGGCTGCTGATCGCGATGAGAAGCAGGACAAAGCGCCGCTGGGCGACGCGCCGCCGGCGGCGGGCGTCCGGGTCTTCTTGGGCGCGCAGCTCGGCCTGCTCCGATTCAACTTGCCATTCCAGTTTGATTCCCATACGGTCCGGGTCTACCCGCCTGGTGCATACCGGCGCTCGATTCTAGCGGATCGGGCGGGCAAGTCAAACCGGGGGTTGCGGGGGACGATCACGGATCGGGTGTTTCGACCAGGGCTACATCCGCAGCGATGACGCGCCGCTGCTCGCCGCTGTCCAGCCGGACGATCAGCGCGCCGCCGTCGTCCACCGCCTCGGCCAGGCCCTCAAACGCCGCGCTGCCGTCCAACTGCGGATAGACCGTCACGCGCCGGCCCAGGGTCTTGAGCCAGCCGCGCCATACCTCGACCAGCATGGGGTCTTGAACGCGCTGGCTCCAGTTGAGCAGATGGCCGACCAGGTTGGCGAGCAGGGTGTGGCGGTCGACCGGCTGGCCCAGTTCCGTCTCCAGGCTGGTCGCGCGGCTTTCGAGTTCGGTGCCGGCGAAGTCGACGCGCACGTTGATGCCAATGCCGAGCACGATCGGCCCCATGCGGTCACCTTCCCAGGTGGCTTCGGAGAGGATGCCGCACACTTTGCGCCCGCGGATCAGTACATCGTTGGGCCACTTGAGCGCCACCGCGTCGCCGAGCAGCGGGCTGAGCGTGGCCGCGACCGCGACGCTGCCCAGCATGATCATGCGCGGGAGCTGATCGGGCACCAGGTGCGGGCGCAGGATCATGCTGAGGGCGAGCGCCGCACCGGGGGGCGTGTGCCACGTGCGCCCCTGCCGCCCGCGCCCGGCGGTCTGCTCTTCGGCGATGACCAGCGCCCCGGACGGCAGGTCCGGATCGGATAGCGCCCAGTCGCGGGCGAGGTCCTGCGTGCTGGTGACGCGCTCGTAGAAGCGGAACGGTTGCTGGCCGAGCGCGCGGCGCAGCGAGTCGTAGGTGAAGCGATCGTCGGGCATGGTACCGGCCTGAAGGCTGGATCGGGCGCGTGATGCGCAGATTGTCACCTGAAGCGGGCCATCCTGCAAATTGGCGGGCTGTAACCGCCGCGTAACTGCGGCCCGGTATGGTCAAGATGCCGGCGCCGGTAGCCGGGCGGGACGAGCGGCTGTACAATCGGGGCGTGGCGGCGGACGCGGCCACAGAAGCGCGAGTTCCCGAGGATGACGATGGATCCGATTCTCTACACCCCCTGGCGCATGGCCTATCTGCGCGGCGAGAGCCGGCAGGACTATGACGGCTGCCTGTTCTGCGTCAAGGGCCAGCACCCCGAGCGCGACGCGGCAGAGTTTGTGATCGCGCGCAGCACGCATGTGTACGTCACGCTCAACCGTTATCCGTACAACAACGGGCACCTGATGATCGTGCCCTACGCGCACGGCCCGTCACCCGAAAGCCTGACACCCGAAGCCCTGACCGACCTGATGCAGATGGTCAACCGGGCGCTGGTGGCGCTGCGGGCGGTCTATCGTCCGGACGCCTTCAATCTGGGCGCGAATATCGGGGCGGGGTCCGGGGCGGGCATTCCCGAT
>DYEN01000229.1 GCA_020725705.1 Anaerolinea sp. | reverse complement strand
ATCTCGTCGATGAACAGCACGGTCCCCTGGCCGTACATGCCCATGCGATCCTGCGCCGCTGCGATCAGCTCGCGCAGTTCCTTGACGCCGGACGTCACGGCGTTGAGCCGGCTGAAATGACGCTTGGTATTGTTGGCGATGATGTTCGCCAGCGTGGTTTTGCCGCTGCCGGGCGGCCCCCACAGAATGATCGAGGTAAGCTGGTCGGCCTCGATGGCGCGGCGCAGCAGGCGGCCCGGCCCGATGATGTGGCTCTGGCCGACGAACTCGTCGAGCGTGGTCGGGCGCATGCGGACCGCCAGCGGCGCGTAGCTGTGCTGGCGCTGCCCGCGGGCGTACTCAAACAGATCGGACATATTCACCTCGCCACCAGGCGGACTGTGCCGCACACTTCCCGGCGATCCGGGGGATGTTGCTGTCAGCGGAATTATACCCCGCGCAGACCGGACCTTCTAACGCGCGGTGGTCACCGTGGTGGCAGGTGCCCGCCGCACGGCGCGTCCCGATGGCAGCCGCCGCGCCGCCGCAAGAGCCAGCACCAGAAAAATGATCCCTGTGCTGGTGAACAGCGCCCGCAGCCCGAACCAGCCGACCAGCGCTGCCCCGGCCAGGGGCGCCGCCGCGCGCGCCGCAGACATGATGGCCGCTTCCAGCCCGTAGACCGCGCCTTCCTCGCCCGGGTCGGTGTAGGTGGCCAGAAGCGCGCTCAGCGTCGGCATGACACCCCCGGCCGCGAACCCGGTCAGCGCCTGGAGCACCAGAAGCTGCCAGACCGCGTTCACCGCGCTCTGCGGAAAGTAGAACAGGGCCGCCCCCGCTGCCGAGGCAATCAGCACGCGTTTGTGCCCCACGCGGTCCCCCAACCGCCCCAGGTAAACCGCCGCGATCGTCCCGGCCAGCGCGGAGAGCGCGGTGATCACTCCGGTGATGGTCGCGATGCCGGCCTCGCGCGTCATTAGGCTGGCGACGAACAGCGGGGTGAAGGGCATCACCACGTTGCGCGCCAGCTCGTTGAGGAAGCGCGCCAGATAGGTCGAGGAAACGCCCGGCATCGAGACGACGTGCTGCCACGCGCCGAGGAAGTTCGGGCGCCGGCCCACTGCCGAGGGCAGCGGCGAAAAGTGCTCGTCGATCATCCGCCAGACTACCATCCCCGCGACGGCCAGCAGCGCAGCCGTCAGCAGGAAGGCGGCCCGGAAGCCGAGCAGGTCTGCCGCTGCGCCGCCGAGCAACGGGCCAACCGAGATCCCGCCCCACAGCCCGACCTGCAGCAGGCCGAGAGCGTAGCCGGCCCGCTCGCGCGGGACGATGGACGCTACCAGTGCCGTGATTGCCGAGATCACGCCGGTCACCAGGCCCTGCACGGCGCGCAGCGCCACAAGCTGCTCGGCGGACTGGGCGAACCCCATCAGCGCAACGATGATCGCTCCCCCTAGTGTCGCCCGCACGACCATCGGCTTACGCCCGTAGCGATCGGCCAGCGCGCCCCAGAACGGTGCAGCGACCATCATGGCGAAGGCTTGAGCCGAGAAGACCAGCCCGGCCAGCACCTCGATGCTCAGGCCGGTCGTGCTGCCCAGCGATTCGACATACAGCGGAAGAAACGGGAAGATGCTCGACATGCCAATGGCAGACACGAGCTGGACGAAGACGAGCAAATAGAGCGTGCGTTTCCAGGTTATCATGCGCGATCGCCGAAAAGATGAGGATAGACTTGTGAGCCAATCCTACCCCCATGCCCGGCGTATTACAAGCGCGCCGGTGCCGGATTCAAAGCCAACCGCCGGGCGGTGCAGGCCGCTCCGGCGGTTTTGTCTGTGTGGGTGCGGTGCCCGGTGCGCGGGCGGCTACCCGGCGCAGCGCT
>DYEN01000228.1 GCA_020725705.1 Anaerolinea sp. | reverse complement strand
GGGCACGCTCTACCGCTTCGCCACCTACACCGGCGCAACCATCGAAGCACTGCACCTGACCGACACACACGTGCACTGGTCGATGGTCGGCAAAACAGGCCCGGCAGGCAACACCGCGCCCTACCGGCTGGTGATCGAGGCCGAGCGCGCCGAGGGCGGCCTGATCCGCGCGCCGGACCGTCACGCGATGGTGGCGCGCATTGTCGAGAGCCTGACCGCGACCGTCGAGGTCCGCCTGACGCGCCTGGCGTCAGAAGGTGAGCACGAGATCTTCAGCGGACAGGGCCGCTGGGCCGGGCTGGAGATCGCCGGCGATCTGCCGTCCATTCTCGACGGATACGCGGGCTGAGCGCGCAACGTCCTCTTGCCTTCCTGCGTAATAGTGTATAGGATGAAATGAGTCCGCCCCATCCGCGCCGCACCGTGCAGGAAGGATATCGCCCGATGACCGACCAGCGCGCATACCGGATCGCCGCAACCCTGGCTGTGGCCGGCGGTGTGGTGTGCCTCGGGCTGAGCGTGTTTGGCCGCCAGGATGCGGAGACCGCGCTGATCCTGGTGGGGACGGGGGCGGTGCTGCTGGCGATCGCCGCGATCGAGCGCACCCTGCGCGGCGGGCGGCGCACCCCACTGCGCTAGGCGGCTGCCCGGCGCGACCGCTAGCCGCCGAGCTGCTCCAGGCGCGCCTGCAAGCGGCGCGGCACATCCGGGCAGCGGCTGGCGAACTCGGCCTGAGGAAACGTCTCCAGAAGGTGTTGTAGCAGTTCCGCCGTGACGGGCAGCGGATCGTCGTGGCCCGGAACGATCACGTCGGCGTGAGAAAGAACCTGCGCCACGCTGCGCCACGTTTCAACGATTTGCAGCGGCGCGTAGCCGTTCGGCCAGAAATAGGCCCATGCTTCCAGCCAGGCACGCCCCAGCACAGCATCGCCTGTCACCCACACCTGCCGGCCCGCTTCGTCCTGAAAGTACAGCGCTTCCTGCGAGGGATGGTGGCCCGGGACTGCCACGGAATGGATGGCGGTGAAGACCTGCGGGCGCGCCACGGGACGAAACGGCCTGAAGCGCGGCGCCCCAACATGCGCGGGAAAACGCAGCATGTGGTCCGGATGCAGGTGGGTCACGAACATCATGCCGATGTCATCCGGCGTCGCGCCAAGCCCGTCCAGCGTGGCGAGCGCCTGTGCGTACCCGTTTTCGGTGAAACAGGGGTCGATCAGCAGCGTGTTGTCCGCCTGAGGCACCTGACCGGCGGGCCAGACCAGCACCGCGCTGCACCGGTGCTCGACCTCGTTCCGGGCCGTGCCGTCCGGCTGAAGTGGGGTCTGCCCGCTCTGCAAAACTGTCCACGCAAACTGCTGGGGAACCTTAAAGGACGGCAAGGGCTGCTCCAATCCATGGGACCTCGCAGCGCCGCTGCATTGAAGCGCGGCGGCGTGCCGGCGCTGTTGAACGAGTGTGTTCAGATTATAACAATCCTGGATCGGGCAGCGCCCACTGGCAGTGAGAGTGAGCCTTGACGGTGACTGATCGCGCATGGTACAATGCCGCCTGGTTCGCCCCCATCGTCTAGAGGACCAGGACGTGGCCCTTTCAAGGCCAAGACAGGAGTTCGAATCTCCTTGGGGGCATCGGCTCAACCCGCACGCTCCGGCAGACTGGCCGGAGCGTTTTTACATCACAGCGCCCGGCGCGCCACAGGTTGACAAGCCGGGCGTGCGGCGTTATCAACGAGCCACGCTTGCACTGGTTGGGTCTGCCGGGCCGGGGAGAATCAGCACTGTGTCGAAACGTGTCATTTTGCTTGTGGCGTGTGTGTCGTTCTTTGCGCTGGGCTGGCTGGCCGCTGTGTTGGGTCCGGCCCTTAACGATCTGGCCGAGCAAAACCGCACCGATGTCTCCGCCATCGGCGCGATCTTCCTGCTCACATTTTTGGGGGGCCTGCCGGCGCAGGCCGCCGCCGGCGTGCTCGGCGATCGCTATGGGCAGCGCCCGGTGCTGATCGCCGGGGTTGTGCTGATCGGCTTGAGCGTCTTCGGGCTGTCGTTTAGCCCGGTGTTGGGGCTGACGCTGGCCTTCAGCCTGATCTGGGGCCTGGGCTTCGGCACGATCGACATCGGTAACAACGTCCTGATCGCCGAGCTGTACTCTGAGCGGGTCAACGTCATGAACCTGCTCCACGTCTTCTTCGGGATCGGCGCGGTCGTCAGCCCGGCCGCCGCAGGGTTGAGCCTGGAACTATGGGACACGGCGATCCCGGCGGTGTGGGCCGGCGGCGTGCTGATGCTGGCGACGCTTCCTTTTGTCTATCGTCTGCCGCGCCAGCGCCGGATGCGCGACACGGGCACTCCCGGTGGCTCGCCCCCCGCGACCTTCCACTATCGGGTGCCGCTGCTGTGGCTGTTCGGGCTGGTGATGCTCGTTTACGTCGGGATCGAAGTAGGCATCGGCGGATGGGCCGCGATCTACCTGGAGCGCACCACAACGCTCATCCCCAGCACGGCGGCGCTGGCGACTTCGGGTTTCTGGCTCGCGCTGTCGGCCAGCCGCATTCTGATCGCGCTGATCGGCGGGCGGCTGACGCCCATGCAGGTGCTATGGGGCAGCACGTTGGTCTCGGCGGCGGCGGGTATTCTGCTGGCCGCCACCACCGGCAACGCGACCCTGTCCATCGCAGCGATGCTGCTGGCGGGCTTCGGCTTCGGGCCGATCTATCCCACCATCATCGTGATCGTGACCGCCATCTTTCGCAACGCGCCCGGCAAGGCCGCCAGCGTCTGCACCATCCTGGGCGGGATCGGCGGCGGCGTGATCCCCT
>DYEN01000227.1 GCA_020725705.1 Anaerolinea sp. | reverse complement strand
TGATCGCGACGGGCACGGGTTTTCCCGGCGAGGTGTTTCTGGGCGGCCTGATCCTGGCCGGGCTGAGCGCGCTGCTGGTGGCCCTGGTGCCGCCGACCGTGGCCGCCCGCCACCGGTCCGCGTGGCCGTTCGGGTTCACCGACCGGCGCAAGCGGGCGATCAAGGCCAAGCGCGACCGGCTGCTGATGGAAGAAGAGATTATCTACGAGCGGGTTGAGGACGCCTGGGACGACGAGGCGGACGAGTTGTTTCCGGAAGCACGCAAGCGGGGCCGCGCGGGCTAGAGCGTGGCAGGCGGCCGGCGCGGGGAGAAAGGGGATGCGGCTGAGCAGGCCCCTGGCCCGGCGCGAGGATTGGGATGAGGGAAAAGCGTCCTGTGAAGGTCACAACAGCCTCTGGCGAGTCCAGGTAGCATCTTGTTTCGGGAGAAGACACGGTGTTCTGCAAGATGGAGTCGAAGCACACGATGAAGGGGAAACTGGAAGGCGCGAGCGGCGCGATCATCCTGATCGGGATCGGGCTGATCTTCCTGCTGGACATCGGCTTCTGGCCATGGATCTTGTTCGTGGTGGCAGCGCCCGCCGTGCTGAGCGGCATCGCGGAAGGCGGCCTGTGGGCCGGGTTGCAGGGCGGCGTGTGGCTGCTTGGGATCGGCGTGCTGGCGCTGCTCGACGCGTGGTGGCCGGGCATCCTGATCGTGATCGGGCTGAGCATGCTGGTCGGCGCGCTGGCGACCCCGCCGGCAATTGCGGACAAGCCCAAACGCAAGCCCAAGCGCGGCCTGCCGCTCCCCGCCGGGGAAGAAGAGGACGAATTCTAGGGGCCGGTATGCACCCGGCAGCCCGGACCGTGCGAAAGACGGGGTCAGGTGCGCGGTGGTGAGGCAACGGGCGATGCTTGCATCGCCCCGACGAGACCCTCCAACACCGGCGCTCCCCGTCACGTGCATCAATGCGCGCCAGAGCGGGGGCGCGGGAAAGAAACGCTTCACAGCCGCCGCCGGGGGAAGGCGGCCTGGGCCGGGCGATGCGACCATCGCCCGGTTTTTTTGATTCAGGCGGGCGGGGCCTCGCCGGGCGATTCGCGGACGGGCGTGAGGTCCGGCGCGGAGGCAGGCGCGTGAAGCGGCCTGGGCGGGCGAAGCAGCGTGTGACGGCGCACGATCGCGACGCCGGTCAGGGTCAGCGCGCCGCCGGCGATCAACGGCAGGGTGAGCGGCTCGCCCAGGGCCAGCACGCCCGCGATCGCGGTCACGATCGGGGTGACGTTGTAGTAGTTGGTCATGCGCGCCGGGCCAAGGTGGCGGATGGCGTAACCTTCCAGCAGGTAGCCGAGCGCGCTGGAGAGCACACCGGAGTAGAAGATGTGCGGCCAGATGCGCGGCGGGATGTCCGCCGGGCCAAGCGTGCGCAGGTCGGGCGCGGCCAGGACGAGCAGGCCGACGGTGGTCAGCAGATAGGTCCAGGGCGCGATGACACCGGGACCATAGCAATCCATAAACGGCTTGATGCGAATGGTGAAGATGGCCGCGACCAGCGCCGCGCCGAGCGCCAGGGCGATCCCGGCCAGGTCGGCAGACGAAAAGCCGACGTCCTCAGCCGCGCTGCTGAGCACTACCAGCGCCACCCCGGCCAGCGACAGGCCGAGGCCGAGCAGCATGACGCGGCGGATCAGCACCAGGCCGAGGACGATGCTGAGAAGAGCGGTCCACGTGGGGACGGTGGCGATCAGCAGCGAGACGTTGGTGCCGGTGGTGCGCTGGAGCGCCAGCACCGAGAAGACCTGATAGCCGAGCTGGCCGATCAGGCCGAGCGCGATCAGCGGCAGGATATCGTGACGGGCAAGGCGCATGGCACGCGGGCGGCGCAGCGCGACGGCCATCAGCAGCGGCAGACCGACGGTGAAGCGGATGGCGTTGTAGGTCAGCGGCTGGAGCGTGTTGAAGGCATCCTTCATGACGATGAACTGAACGCCCCAGATCAGCACGGCGACGGACATGGCCGCGTCCGGGCCGAAACGTTGGATGAACGACGACGCTCGCTGCACGGTGCACCTCGACGAGAGGATGAGATGTGTGTGAGGCCGGGCGGCCTCTGCGCTGCGCTCAGTCTACCTGATTCCACACGGTTTGTCGCCCAATCTGGCTCTATATGGTCTGGGGAATGGCTCTATAGAAGGCAGCGAAGAACAGCTAAAAGCAGCGAAGAACAGCTAAAGGCAGCGAGGGACAGCTAAAGGCAGCGAGGGGCAGCGAGGGGCAGCGAGGGACAGCTAAAGGCGGCGAAGAACAGCTAAGGGCGGCGAAGGACAGCTAAAAGCAGCGAAGGACAGCGAAGGGCGGCGAGGGACAGCGAAGGGCAGCGAGGGACAGCTTAAAGGCGGCGAAGGACAGCTAAAAGCAGCGAAGGACAGCGAAGGGCGGCGAAGGGCAGCGAGGGACAGCGAAGGGTAGGTTTTAGCTGCTAGCAGTGAATGCTAGCGTTCACCGCTAAAAATCACCGCTAGCGGCGTAGACAAATAGAACATATGGTCTAAAATGAGAGTAACCTGACCGGCCCGGACGGGCACGGCCCTGCGGGCGCCCGGAGCAGGGCGCGCAGGGGACCGTCAGCAGCCGCGCGGGCGAGCCTGCCGGGCGGGGGGAATGACGGGAGCACCGGACGGTCCGGGGACACGCGCGGGGAGAGCCTGGTCCCCGGACCGCCGGGCAAGCGGACGACAAGGGGGA
>DYEN01000226.1 GCA_020725705.1 Anaerolinea sp. | reverse complement strand
TGAGCGGCTCCGCCGGGCGGAGCACCCGGCAGCGTCGATTATAACCGGACTGGTCGGGCGGCGGAGAATGGGAGTATCATCAGAATACAAAATGGACGCATCTGTCGCCCTGAGGACAGCATCTATGGCCGAGTTCAACCCGAATGAAGCAGTCGTGGTCGTGGACTACGACCCGGCCTGGCCGGAGCTCTTTGAGCGTGAGGCCGCCGCCGTGCGCGACGCGCTGGGCGACGCGCTGGTGGAGTTGGAGCACATCGGCAGCACATCGGTGCCCGGCCTGCCCGCGAAGCCGACGATCGATCTGCTCGCCGCGGTCGAAGCCTTTGCGCCGCTGGAGACCTACACCGCACTGCTCGCGCCCCTGGGCTACTGCTACCAGCCGCACGAAAACGGCGGCGAGCGTCTGTTCTTCTGGAAAGGGACGCCGCGCATCTACCACCTGCACATCGTTGAATATGCCACCTGGGAGCACCAGCGGCACGTCCTGTTTCGCGACTATCTGCGCGCGCACCCGCATGTTGCCGAGCAATACGCCGCCCTCAAGCGCGAGCTGGCGGCGCGTTTCCAGCACGACCGCCCCGCCTATACCGAGGGCAAATCCGCCTTCATTTGCGCCGTCGTCGAGCGCGCGCTCAGCGAGACCGGCACGCCGCCCGCTGCGCGCCAGCCCGACCAACCCTGACACCGCTTCGGATCCGCCGATGCCCCTGCCTCTGCCCCGCTGCTCGCGCTGCGACGCGCGCCTGATCCCCAACCCCGATGGCGACGGCCTGTGGTGCCAGTTCTGCGGCGCAGCGCGGGACGATCCCGAAGCGCGGCGGCTGGCCGCCGGCGCCCAAAGCGCCGGGCGCGATCATGACTACATCCCGCCCGCACGCGCGCTCGACATGCCGCCGGAGCAGCATCGCCTGCTCGACAGCGCGTGGGCGTGCATCCAGGAAGGCGACCTGGTCAGCGCGCGCTTCCTGCTCCACGATGCGCTGCGGCGGTTCACCGACGAGGCAGACGCCTGGTATCTGCTCTCGCTGACCACCGGCGACCCCGCCGAACAGCGCCTTTCCCTGGAGCGGGCGCTGGCGGCCCAACCCTATCACGCCTACGCCTGGCGCGCCAGGGGTGTGCTGGACGGCGTGATCCCCGCCGGGGACGCGCCCGACATGCCCGATCCCCACGGCCCGGTCGAGGCTGAGTCGGTCATCGAGGCCTGCCCGGTGTGCGGCGGCGCGCTCCGCTTCGACCCGGCGCTGGGCGGGCTGGCGTGCTACCACTGCGGACACCGTCCCGGTGCCTCGCCCGGCAGGGGCGCACCGGGGGCGTACACACGGCTGGACCACGCGCTGCTGCGGCGGCGCTTCGGCTTCACGCGCGCCTGGCAGATCGGGGCGCGGGTGCTGGTTTGCCAGAACTGCGCGGCCCAGATCACGCTGGGCGCCGCGCAGCTTTCGACCGTCTGCCCGTTCTGCGACAGCGCGCACATCCTGGTGCAGGACGCGGTCGGCTCGTTCGACCAGCCGGACGCGCTGCTGCCCTTCCGGCTGGACCGCGCAGCCGCCGCCCGTGCCATCCACGCCGCGCTGGACCCCGTGCTGCGTCCCCGCGTCGAGCGGGGCGACCTGCAGGGCGTCTATCTGCCGTTCTGGGCGTTCGAAGGGCTGGCAACTGTGCTGCTGCCCGTCGCGCCGGCGCCGCGCGTACCGGTGCGGGGCGGCGTCTTCGCCGTGAGCGCGGTGCTGGTCAGCGGGGCGCGCTCGCCCGGCCAGGACGTGCTCGAAGCCCTATTGCCCTACGATCTGGACGCGCTGACCGGCTACGACGCGCGCTATCTGGCCCTGTGGCCCGCGCGGCTCTACGAGGACGACGTGATCCAGGCCTCGCTGGCCGCCCGCGCCTTCCTCAAGCACGCGGGGCGCGGCGCGGCGCTGGGCCGCCGCCTGCCCCCCGTCGCCCTGGCGCGCACCGATCACAACGCCTATCACGCGCCGGGCGGCCCGCTGTGGGAGCAAATACGTGTCGAGATCGAGGGGCTAAGCTACCGGCTGATCCTGCTGCCGGTGTGGTTCGCCGCGCTGCACCTGAGCGGCGGCGGATACCTGCCGGCCTACGTCAACGGGCAGACCGGCGAGGTCGTGATCGCGGCGCGGGTGGATCCCGGCGTCAGCCCCCGTTCGGCATCGCGCGTGATCCGCCCCCTGGCGCCGCTGCCGTCTCGACCGTGAGGACCGAATCATGAGCGATTTTCCGCCGATCATCGTCGTTTCGGGCGGGCGCGGAGCCAGCGGCGAGCAGCTTGTGCGCACCGCGCTGGCACAGTTCAGCAACGGCGACGCCGTGCCGGTGGAGATCATGGGCGGCGTGAAGACCGAAGCGCAGCTCCGCGAGGCGGTGACACGGGCCGAGCAGACCGGCGGCACGCTTGTGCACACCCTGGTCGATGCCGAGCTGCGCGAGCGGATGATCGTCCTGGCGCGCGCACACAACGTCTCCGCCATCGACCTGATCGGCGCGCTGATGCTGCGCCTGACGCACGTTCTCGGCAGCGAGCCGATCGGCCAGCCGGGGCTGTACCGCCAGATCCGCGAGGCGTACTTCCGGCGCATCGAGGCCATCGAGTTCACCGTCGATCACGACGACGGGCGCAAGCCGCACGAGCTTGGCCTGGCCGAGATTGTGCTGGTCGGCGTGTCGCGCGTGGGCAAGACGCCGCTGAGCATCTACCTCGGCACGCGCGGCTGGAAGGTCGCCAACGTGCCGCTCGTGCGCGGGATCGACCCGCCGCCGGAGCTGTTCCAGATCGACCCGCGTCGCGTCGTCGGGCTGACCATCGACCCGGAAAACCTGCGGGCCTATCGCAGTCGCCGCCAGCGCAAGCTCGGTGTGGATAGCTACACCTCGTACACCGACCCGCGCGCGCTGTACGAAGAAGTGCACTATGCCGAACAGATCTGCCGGCGTGCCGGCTTCCCGCTGGTCGACATCACCGAGCGTTCGATTGAAGAGAACGCCGACGAGGTGATCGCGCACGTCACCCGGCGCCTGGCCGAACCGCCGCCGGAAGCCCGCTAAGCCAGCAGACTTTGAGTTGCGCAACCCCCCTGCAAACACTACAATCCCGGCGTATGGCACAACAATCATCCGCTTCGCTTCCGGACTTCACGCCCGCGCTGGAAGGGTTCCGCGCCGACGAGTTCCGCGTGCTCACCGAGGCGCTGCTGGCCATCCCCGCAGAGCACGATCGAACCCGCCTGCACCAGGCCCCCTTCCGGCTGGACGCGCCCGAACCGGAGCCGGAGCGTCCGTTGCCCGCGCTGCCGCCGCGCTGGTATCCGCGCCCGGCGCGCGAGGTGATCGAGGCGGCCCGCGCCGGCCTCGCCCCCCCGCCGCGCCCACCGGTGTTCGAGGGTCGCGCCGCCGAGATGGAGCGACTGCTCCGCCCGCTGCTGTCGGGACATCCCATGCAGATCCGGGGCGAGTGTGGCATCGGCAAGACCACCTTCCTGGCGGCGGTCGCCGGCCACGAACGCACGCGCCAGCGGTTCCGCCGCATCTGGTGGATCGATCGACCCGAACGGCTGGAGCAGACTCTCGCGCTGACGCTCAATCTGCCGCACCTGCTGAGCGAACCGGATCCCGCCGGGCGCCACGCGCTGCTCTCCGGCCAGCTTGACGACCACACGCTGCTGATTGTCGATAACCTGTTGCCCGGCGATCCGCTCATCGACGCGCTGCCCCGCGTGACCGAGCACGTGCTGCTGGCCGTGGAGACCGGGCCGGAGATCGTGCCGCCCGGCGAGCCACCCGGCGAAGATCCCGCCGGGATCGTCACGCTGCGCGCGCTGGCCGAATCTTCTGCGATCGACGCGCTGGCGCAGCACGCCGAGATCCACGACACGCGCCGCATCCGGGGCGAGCTGGCGCGCATCGCCGACGTGCTGGAGCGCCACCCCTTCGCTTTGATGGTGGCCGGGCGGATGGTCAGCCGCGACGGGCTAAGCCTCTCCGAGCTGGAAGAACTGCTCGGCGCGATGCCCACCCTGGCGCTGGCCGATGCGGACGCCGCTGCCGAAGAGGCGCTGGCCGCTCACCGCGCCCGCATCACGCGCCCGCTAACAGTCTCTGCCGAGGCGCTGCCGGGCGACTACGCCGCGCTGCTGGCCGCCTACAGCCTGTTCCCGCCGTCCGGCGCGCCGTTCACGGCGCTCCACGCTGCCGCCGGCCTGATGTCGCCGCTCACCACCCGGCGCGGCCTGCTCATGCTGGCACAGTACGGCTTCATCCAGGTCGATCACCGTGACCCGCAGCATACCGTCCTGTATCCGCTGGCGCTGGACTGCGCGCAATCCCTCGCCCCGCCGGAATTCTACGACGCGGCGCGGGAGCGGCTCGTGGAATGGGCGCAACAGTTCGCGGCAGAGTACGCCGCCAGACCCGCGGCGCTGTACCGCGTCGAGCCGGCGCTGATTCACGCGCTTGATCTTGTCCGCGCGCAGGGCCGTGCGCAGAGTGCGCGCCTGATGGCGAGCCTGCGGCCCTACCTGCGCGAGTACGCGCCCGGCTGCCTGCCCGACGACGCCGCGCACCGCCAGCCTGAGCTGACCGGCGAGCGCGCCGAGGGCGCCAGCCTGACCGCCGATGGGCTGGCCCTGACCGATGCGGGTGATTGGGAGGCTGCTGAAGAAGTGTTGCAGCGTGCCCTGGCGCTGCGGCGCGAGCACGACAGCCCGCACGCCATCGCCGAGACGCTGGTCGCGCTGGCCCGGCTGCGCGACCTGACCGGCGATGCGCGCCAGGCCGCCGAGCATCTCATCGAAGCCGCCGAGATGGTCTTCAACCTGGGTGCGGAGCCGTCGTTGAGCGTCATCCGGCGCGGGCTGGCGCAGGTCTATCGCCATCTGGGGCGCTATCACGACGCGCTGGCCGTGCTGGATGATGCCCCCGCCGCGCACCTGGAGCGGGCCGCGATCTATCGCGCGCAGGGACATTACGACGAAGCCGTGCGCGAGATCGCCCAGGCGTCCGACGCCTCACCCGAAGCGCAGGCGGAGCTTCTGCTGCTGGCGCGGCGCTACGACGAGGCGCTGAACGCGGTCGCCGGGCGCGACGATCCCGCCTCGGCGCTCATGCGCGCCCAGGCCCACCACCTGCAAGGCAACGCCGAACTGGCCATCGAAAATTACCGGCTCGCGCTCGAACGCGCGCCGGATGACGCCCCGACGCGCGCCCGGACGCTGCGCGGGCTGGGCGCAGCGCTGGCCCTGGCCGGGCAATACCCCGACGCGCTGTCTGCGCTCGACGAGGCGCTCGCCATCGAGCGCGATCGCCCCTCTCCGGACGGCACGCGGCAGGGCCGCACGCTGAGCCTGCTGGCGGCGGTCCGGCTGGCAGCGGGCGAGCCACAGGTCGCAGCCGAAACAGCCCGCCGGGCGCTCGAACTGCTGCAGCGCGCCACCGCCCCTGCCGAAACCGCCGACGCGTTCCGCACACTGGGAAACGCGCTGTGGGAGCTGGGCGATTATGCCGGGGCGCTCGAAGCGTTTGAGGGCGAGGTCGAGCACGCGCAGGCGCTGGCCGTTCGCGACGAGCCGCGCATCGGCCTGGCGCTGCACCGCGTCGCGGACGCCTATCTGCGGACCGGCAGCCCCGACCGCGCGGTTGCCAATTATCGCCGTGCTCTGACACACCTGAACCCTACGACGGACCCGCAAGCGACCTTCATCACGCAGTTGGCGCTACATGCGGCGCTGATTGCCGCCGAGCGTCTGCCCGCGGCACACGATGTCGCGCAGGAAATGGTCGAGCACATCGCGCGCCAGCCCAATTTCTCGCTGCGAGCCTACGGCTACGCCCAGGCGCTGCGCGCCCGCACCCAGATCGCCATGGAACGCCCGATCCGCGCCCGGCAGTCGATGGCCGAGTGGGAACAGGTGCTGGCCGCCCGCGCCAGCGAAGCCGCCGCCGGTCCGGACCCTGCCCTGCGGACTCTGGCGCTGGGTCTGGCGGCGCGCAGTCTGCTGGCGGATGGCCGCCCGTCGCTGGCCCTGGAGATCGCGCAGCAGGAAGTCGAGGTCACCCGGCAGCACTACGTGGGCGATCTGCCCGCCTGGGCTGCGATCCGCGACCTGGGCGAAGCCTACGCCGCGCTGGAGCAATACGAAGAAGCGATCCTCACGCTGGAGCCGCTGCTCGCGCCGGAGCTTCAGACCTTCCCCGCCACGCACGCGCTGGCCTGGCGCGTGACCGGCGAGGCCTACCGGGCCATCGGCGAACCCGCGAGCGCACTACGCCACCTGGAAGCGGCCCTGGTCCACGAACCGGACGCGCACCTGCGCGGCCTGATCCACGAAACGATCGCGGCGATCGAGCTGGAGCAGAACCGCCCCGCAGATGCGGTCGTCAGCCTGCGTGCCAGCCTGACGCTGCTCGACCGCGAAGCCCATCCGGACGCGGCGGCCCGCGTCCTGGCAACGCTGGCACGCACTCTGGGCGGGCTGAATCGCTATGCCGAGGCCATCGCCGAATACGAGCAAGCTCTCGTCATGCTGCGCGAGGTCGAGGACATCAGTCCGGTGCACACCGCCGAGGTGCTGCGCGCCCTGGGCCAGACGCACGAGGCACAAGGCCAGCTTGCCGAGGCCGCCCGCGCCTACCGCCGCGCGCTGAACATCCTGGAGCGGGCCGAAGCCCCGCGTCTGGGGCGCGACATCCTGCACCAGCTCGCGCGCGTCACCGCGGCGCTGGGGGATGGCAGCGCGGTCCAGCTCTATGAGCAAACCCGCGACGAGACGGCGCAGTGGGGCGACCCGCGCGAGCTAGGGATCGTGCTGTGCGAGCTGGCGGATGTGCACCGCGACGCGGGCCGGCTGCCCCTGGCCTTGCAGAATTACCAGGCAGCCCTCGAACAGCAGCCGGCCGAAGCCTACCCGCGCGAGCGCGTCAACACCCTGCGCAACCTAGGCCGCGCCTATCGCCTGATGGAACGCTACGACGAGGCGCGCAAGACCTGGGCCGAGGCGCTGGAACTGTCGCGCCGGCTGCCGGATCACTCGCCGCTGGAAATGGCGTTGACCTATCACGCCATCGCCGAGGCGCACCGCAGCCAGGGCCAGTGGGAGCAGGCGGAGAAGACCTATCGCGAGGCGCTGCAATATCACGATCCGCGCAGCGTCGAGGCGGCGGCCACCTGGCGCGCCCTGGGCCAGACGCTCTACGACGGCGGGCGCCCTGCCGACGCGATCGAGCCGCTGCGCCAGGCCCTGGAGATCGAGAAGGCGCAGCCACAACAGGCCAACGCCCGGCTGGTCCAGACGCTTCAGGCACTGGCCGAAGCGCACGAAGCCGCCGGCGATCTGCGCTCGGCCCTGGCGCGCCATCACGAGGCGCTGGTCTACATGGATCGCGCGCTCCAGCCGGTCGCCTACGCCGATACGCTGCGCATCCTGGGGCGCCTGTACTGCGACAACGGCCAGTACCGCCAGGCGCACACCGCCTTTGACGAGGCGCTGGCGATCGAGAACATGCTCACGCCGCGCAACGACGAGCGGATCAGCCTGACGCTTCAGGCAATCGCGGACACCTACCGCGCCGAAAACGACCTGGAAAAAGCGGCGGAGTATTACCAGAAAGTCACCGCCTACGCTAACCTGGCCCGGCGCGCCTCGCAGAACCTGAAGGAAACGCTCGACGAACTGGACCGCCGCCGGGCGACCCTGCAGGCTGCGCAGCAGTCTTTGGCCCTGCTGGACCGCAGCGACAACGCCGACCTCAAAGACCTGACGTTCATCTACGCGCTGATCGCGCGCTCGCACGCCGCCCTCAAGCAGCCCGACAAGAGCGTTGAGGCGATCTACGAGCTACTCGACGTGCTCGAAGCACGCCAGCACCAGCTCAGCCGCGACGACCCTGAGCCGGATCACCGCGCCCTGGCCTGGCTGGCCGAAGCATCCCGCGCCCAGGACGAGGAAGACCTGCCCTCGGCGCGGCTCGCTTGCCGCCACGCGCTCGAAGCCGTCCAGAATCCGAACCTGCGCTGGGTGATTGAGCAGGTTCAGCTCTCGCTCGCCTAGCGGGAGATGAGGGGCAACACACCCCGGCGGCCATTGCACGGATGGAGGGATGCGATGATCCTCACCGAAGAGCATCTGGCGCGGGTCTTCAAAGCGCTGTCGGACCCGAACCGGCTGCGCATCTTCGACCTGCTGACGTTCAACGACCGCTCGAACTCCGAGCTGATGGCCGAGCTAGGCCTCAGCCAAAACCTGCTCTCGCATCATCTCAGTGTGCTGACCGACGCCGGACTGGTCACCGTTCATCAGAGCGTGGGCGACGCGCGCCGCCGCTATTACTCGGCCAATCTGGACGCGATGATCGACGTGCAAAGCTGGTTCCGCGACCATACCCCGGCCAGCCGTCTGCCACTGCCCGCTTTGGCGCGCCCGCGCCGCGTGCTGTTCCTCTGCCTGCACAACGCTGCCCGCTCGCTGATGGCCGAAGCCATCGCGCGGCACATCGCCCCGCAGGCGCTTGACGCGATCAGCGCCGGGCTGGAACCGGGTGGCGCGCCGCCGGAGCTGGCGTTCCGGGTGCTGGCCGAGCGTGGCGTTCCGACCCGGGCGCTGCAACAGCGCGCCTACAGCGACCTCGAAGACACCGCCTTCGATTACGTCATCGCGGTGTGCGATCACGTTCACGAGCGCATCGACCGGCAGCGGCTGCGGGCGGGCGAATACCTGCACTGGTCGCTGGTCGATCCCGCCGATCTGACCGACGACCCCGCGGAACAGCTTGCCGAAACCCGCCGGCTCTACGACCGGCTGGTGGCGCGCATCGCCGTTTTTGTGCAGCGGCTGGCCGAGCAGGAAGCCGGCCCCATTTCCTCAGCGTAGGTCAACAGCCGCCTCACCGTTTACTACCCCGACACCGCATCTGGTAAAATTGAAGGCAGGACCGGAACAGGCAACCGTCTGTAGAAACCGTTATGCACTGCACGCAGCGTCCCTCACCCCAAACCCTTCTCGCTCGGTGGCAAGCAGGGGCCGGGGTTGTGAGCGCCGGAAAGTGCAGCACACGCTCTGGCCGTTTATTGTGAATGATTTGGAGAGGATTGTTGTGCACCGACGACGCTTGACGCTTGCCCTGCTACTGCTCACCATCGCCGCCCTCGCTCTGCCCGGCAGCCCGACACGCGCCGCCGGTCCCACCCGCGCCGAGTGCCTCGCCAGCCCGACCGCGCCCGGCTGTATGGCGGGCCTGCCGACCGTTGAGTACCAGATGTTGCTGGACGAGATGCTGCTCCATCCAGAGCCGGACGTCCGCCCCCTGGCCGTCAACCAGAAAGAGATCAACCGCTTCGCCTTCCGCAAGATCGTGGGTGGCGCGGCGACCATCTACAACCGCCCCAATGGCGAGCCGATTGGCGCTATTGACGAGGGGTTCAACTATGTCACCGTCAACCGCATTGAGGGCGATTGGGTGGAGATCAACGACGGCGAGTGGATGCCCAGCAGCCAGCTGGCGCACGCGCGGCCCAGCACCTTTGCGGGGGTCTATCTGGACGGCGAGCTGGCCTACCCGATGGCCTGGGTGCTGGTCCCCACCCACCCCAGCCCTGTTCCCGGCGTGGCGGGCGACACCTCGCGCCCCAAGATCGAGCGTTACACGCGCGTCAACATCTTCGCCACTGCTGAGGTCAACGGCTGGGAGTGGTACCTGATCGGCCCGGATGCGTGGATCCAGCAGACCATGGTAGCGCGGGTGGTGCTGGTCGAGCGCCCGCCGCGCGTTAAAGGCCGTTGGTTTGCGGTTGACCTCTACGAGCAGGTTCTGGTCGCCTATGAGGACGACACGCCGGTCTTTGCCACGCTTATCTCGTCCGGTCTGCCGCAGTGGCCCACCCGGGAAGGCACCTTCACCGTCTGGGCGCGCCAGGTCAACGGGCACATGAGCGGCGCCGAGGGCCAGGCCGACTTCTACTCGCTGGAGAACGTACCCTACGTGATGTATTTCGACCAGGCAATCTCGCTGCATGGGACGTACTGGCACGACGGCTTCGGCTACCGGCACAGCCACGGCTGCGTAAACATGTCGATCACGGACGCGCACTGGGCGTTCGACTGGAGCCTGGACGGCGGCTACGACGCGCCGTTTGTCCACGTTTTCAGTTCCGGGCAGTATCGCTAGCCCCCCGATTGTGTGGTCAACCGGCCAGGCACAGCCCTAGAATAGGATCGAGGGCGTGTGCCTTTGTGTGCCGCGCCTCTGGTGCAAACAACCGGCGCTCGCGCCGGATGTGGCTGCAGGCCGTACAGCGGCCTGCGCTTGTGAAGCAACGGCATGACAATGGAGGATGCAATGAAGGGTTTGGAAGGGAAAGTGGCGATCGTCACGGGCGGCGCGTCGGGGATCGGACAGTCGACCGCGCTGGTCTTTGCGCGCGAAGGCGTCAAGGTCGTGGTTAGCGACGTGGACGAGCAGGGCGGCGCCGAAACCGTGCGCATGATCGAGGAAAAGGGTGGCGAAGCCATTTTCTTCAAGGCGGACGTGTCTAAGAGCGACGAAGTCCAGGCGCTGGTGCGCGCCGCAGTCGAGACGTTCGGCGGGCTGCACTTCGCCTGCAACAATGCGGGCATCGGCGGGCAACTGGCGGAGACGGCCAATTACTCGCTTGAGAGCTGGCAGAAGGTCATCGACATCAATCTGTCGGGCGTGTTCTACTGCATGAAGTACGAGATCCCGGCGATGCTCAAGCAAGGTGGCGGCGTGATCGTCAATATGGCCTCGATTCTGGGCACGGTCGGCACGCCGAACGCGCCCGCGTACGTCGCGGCCAAGCACGGCGTCGTCGGCCTGACCAAAACCGCGGCGCTCGAATACAGCGCCAAAGGGATCCGGATCTCGGCGGTGTGCCCGGCCTACATCCGCACACCACTGATCGAGAAAGCACTGCCCCCTGAGGCCCTGCGCCAACTGGTCACGTTGCATCCGGTCGGGCGCCTGGGCGAGCCGGAAGAAGTCGCCGAGCTGGTCGTCTGGCTCTGCTCGGACGGCGCTTCGTTCGTCATGGGCAGCCCCATCCTGGTCGACGGCGGCTACATCTCCCAGTAACGCACCTGCACGGGCGCCCTCGCTGCGGGGCGCCTGGTTTTGATCCCCACCGCGTGATTTCCCTTCAGTCTCATTCGGCACTATGATTGAGCGATAACACGCTCGCGCCGTCTTGCTGCGAGCAGCATCCGCCTGGCAGCGGCTCGACGAGGAGTATGATTCCATGCTGACACCCGCCCAGATCCGCCCTGTGATCCCGCTGGCCTTCGATGGTGCGACCCTGCCAGGGCTGCAAGTCGAGCGCGGCCAGGTGCGCGACAACTACGCGCTTTCGGACGGGCGACGCATTGTCATCGCGACCGACCGTTTCACCGTCTTCGACCAGCAGGTAGGGCTGGTTCCCTTCAAGGGCCAGATCCTCAACCAGCTTACCGCCTGGTGGTTTGAGCAAACCGCCGACATCGTGCCCAACCATGTGATCGACGTGCCCGACCCCAACATCACGATCGCCCTGACGGCCAACCCGCTGCCTATCGCGGTCATCGTGCGGGGGTTCATCAGCGGAATTACCCCGTCGAGCCTGTGGAAGCAGTACGAGGCCGGCGCACGCGTGATCTATGGCCGGACGTTCCCCAACGGCCTGCGCAAAAACGAGGAATTGCCGCACCCCATTGTCACCGCGACGGCCAAGACCTTCGGCCAGTCGCACGGCGGCCCCCTGACCGACGACGAGGTGCTGGCCCAGGGCGTCTCTCCCGCGCTGTGGGAGCGCATCCAGGATGTGGCCTTGCAGCTTTTTCTACGCGGTCGCCAGCTTGCCATCCTGTCCGATCTGATCCTGGTCGACAGCAAGTACGAGTTCGGGCTGGACCTCAACGGCGATCTGGTGCTCATCGACGAGCTACACACGCCGGATAGCAGCCGCTTCTGGCGGTCGGACACCTACGACGAGCAGTTCGAGGCGGGCGAGGAGCCGGACAGCTTCGACCGTGAGTTCGTGCGGCTGTGGTATCAGGCGCAGGAATTCGGCGAAAACGACCCCCTGCCCCCGCTCCCGGAGCACCTGATCGTCACGATCAGCCAGCGCTACCAGCGCGTGTACGAGATGCTGACCGGGCAGCCGTTCCAGCCGGCCAGCTATCCCGTTGAGAAGCGGATCCGCATCACGCTGCGCTACGCGGGAATCTTGAACTGACGCCAATGCACGACCATCCTGATCCGGCAGGCCGGGGTGCAGGCGATCATCGGCCCCAGGAAGGGGCGCGCCGCCTTCCTATGGGGGCCATCGCGATCCTGGTCTGGATGACACTTGTCCTGGGCCTGTACTATTGGGTTCACAAGCCGCTGACCCCCGCGCTGGCCGAGGCGTTGGGCGGCGTGCTGCTGGACTTCGCCTCAACCGCGGCGCTGGCGCTGATCGCCGCCGGGACCGGGCAGCGTCTGCTGCGCGGGTTTGAGCGCAGCGGCTGGAGCGTCCCGGAGCGGCTCGCGCTGGCGGGGATGCTGGGGCTGGGCGCGCTGGCTCTGGTGATCGCGGGCGTGGGCGCGCTGATGCTGAACGCCCTGAGCGTTGGCCTGGTGCTGGGCGGGTTGGGCGTGTGGTCGCGGCGCGATCTGGCGGCGTGGCTGCGCGAGGCGCGGGGTTGGGCGCAAGGCGGCCTGCCTCGCGCCGGGTGGGAACGCGGGCTGGCCTGGGCAGCGGTCGCGCTGCTGGTGATGGCGCTGGCCCTGGCGACGCTCCCCCCGTCCAAATGGGACACCCTGACCTACCACCTGGCCGGGCCGCAGCAGTACGTCGAGCACGGGCGCTTCTACGCCGCGCCGCACAACCACTTCCTCGGTTTTCCCCAGGGTGTCGAAACGTTATACGCCGGGCAGCTTGCCCTGACCGGGCAGCTATCGGGCGCGGGCCTGCTGCATCACTGGATGGGCCTGCTGATGCTGCTGATCACCGGCGGGATGGCAGCGCGATCGGGCGGGCGCGCGGCGGGTTGGGTGGCGATGATCCTGCTGCTGAGCGCGTACAGCATCTGGCTGGAGCTGACCTTCGCCTACGCCGATCTGCTGCCGGCTGCGTTTGGCATGGGGGCGCTGGCGGCCATTCAAACCTGGGACGCAGAGGGCCGCGGCGCGCGGCGCTGGCTGGTGCTGGCGGGCGCGCTGGCCGGGATGGCGATGGGCTGCAAATACACGGCGATCTGGCTCGGCGGGGCGCTGGGCGCGCTGGTGCTGTGGGTGGGGCGTCGGGATGGAGCGCGCGCGTCCGCCCAGCACGCGGCGATCTTCGGCGCGGCGGCGGCGTTGCTGGTGCTGCCCTGGCTGGCGCGCAACGCGGTCTGGTACGATAACCCGGTCTATCCGTTCTTCTTCGACGGTGGCGAGATGGACTCTATCCGGCAGTCGTGGTACGCTCAGCCGCGCTCCGGCCTGATCTATACGTCCGCCGCGTGGCAGATCCCGGTCCTGCCACTGGCGGCGACCGTGCTCGGCGGCGAGGGTAAATACACCTACGGGTTCGAGATCGGTCCCTGGTTCGTGATCCTGACTCCGCTGGTCGCGCCGGTGTGGCGGCGGCTCACCCACCCCGAGCGGCGCACAGTCGAGCAGGCGTTGATCGTGGCCGGTGTCATCCTGGCGGCGTGGTTTGTGACGTCCACCTTCGGCTGGTACTACAACCGCCAGACCCGGCTGATTCTATACGTCTTCCCGCCGCTAGCCGTAATCGGCGGGCTGGCGCTCGAAGCTTTGCGCCGTCTGCCAGACAAGCCGCTGAATCTGGGCTTTGTCCTGCGGGCGATGTTGGCGCTGACCGTCGGTCTGAGCCTCATCACCGCCGGGCGCGAGGTGCTGGGCAGCGGCCTGGAACGCTATTATTCCGGCGCGCCGGGCTTTCGGGACGCCTATCTGGAGCACGCGCTCGGCTGGCACTACGAAGCGATGCGCCAGGTGAACCGCCTGCCGGCAGGGACGCGCGTCCATTTCCTATGGGAGCCGCGCTATCTCTATTGCGACCAGACGCGGATCGCCTGCGTGCCGGACTCGATGCTGGATGCCTGGTATTATGCGCGGCGCACGATCGGAGACGGCAGCCCGGACGCCATCGCAGCGGCCTGGCGCGCCGCCGGGATGGAGCGCCTGCTGGTGTACGACGTTGGCCGCCGCTTCGAGCGCGAGAATAAGCCGTACTATTCGGCGGATGACTGGGACGCGTGGGACGTGTTTGTGCGAGAGCATCTCACCGCCGAGTGGCAAGGCGCCAACGACGACGAGACGATCTACACCCTCTATCGCTGGCAAGGGTCGTGATGCAGGATCTCAACGCAGCAGATGTACGACAGCTCGCCCACGAAGAAGCGATCCGATCGGACAACCGGTTCACACTGCTCGTCGGCGCCAGGGCGTTCATGGACGACCTGGTCCGCACGCTGCAAGCGCCGCCCACCAGCCTGTACGCCCAGTTCATGACCTACGAGGGCGACGCAACCGGCCAGGCATTCGCCGATCTGCTGGCGCAGCAGGCGCGTCAGGGCGCAGATGTGCGGTTGATGGTCGATGCGTATAGCGATGTTGTCCTCAGCGATGTGTGGCCGGTGCTGATTCACCGCCGGGGCGAGGTTGCCGCCGAGCGCGCGCGCACTCATGCGCTCTTCGACCGGCTGCGCGCGCAGGGCGTCCAGGTTAGGCGCACCGCGCCGCCGGGCGCGCTGGGGCGCTTTGTGCTCTACCGCAATCATAAAAAGATGGTCGTGATCGACAAGCAGATCGCTTACGTCGGCGGGATCAACATCTCTGACCACAACTACGACTGGCACGACTTCATGGTCCGGATCGAAGGGCCGCTGGCACGGGTGCTGGCGCACGACTTCCGCGCGACCTGGGACGGCCGGTGCGCCCCCCTCTCGACCCCCTACCCCGGCGCGGATTTCGTGCTGAACCAGTGCCCCGGCCGCTACCCGATCTTCGAGGAAATCCTGCGCCTGATCGCGCGCGC
>DYEN01000225.1 GCA_020725705.1 Anaerolinea sp. | reverse complement strand
GGTAATGCGGATGTCCGTCTGGCCGGTGTGCGCCGCAAGTCCTACGGTGGGATTGCTCCACGTTTCGAGATCGCCGATCCGCGCGTCAATCTGGCTCTCCCCGATCCCGGCAGTACGCAGCACCAGCGCTTTGATGATCCCTTTGCCTCCCATGCGCTCCCGCAAATATGGGATGACTGTTGCCGCCAGAATGTCCTTCATCTCGCGCGGGACGCCGGGCAGGCTGATCACCGTCCCGATTTCGCTCTCAACGATGAAGCACGGCGCCGTCCCCAGCCGGTTATGAATCGGAATCGACCCGGTCGGGATATATGCCTGGACCCGGTTGTTCTCGCTCATCTGCGCGCCGAGCTGGCGGAACCGTTCCGCGATCTGGTCGAGCAGTTCCGGATGGAACTCAAGCTCGCGCCCGGTCGCCTGCGCGACGGCCTGGCGCGTCATGTCATCGACCGTGGGACCAAGCCCGCCGGTGGTGATCACGACGTCGGCGCGGGCCAGCGATGCCCGGATCGCCGCGGCGATGCGCTCCAGGTTGTCGCCCACCGTCGTCAGGTAGAAGATGTTCACACCGATATCCCGCAGCTTGCGCGCAATATAAGCGGAATTCGTATCCACGATCTCCCCAAGCAGCAGTTCGGTCCCGATGCTGATGATCTCGACGTTCATGCATTTCCTCTCTACATCGCACGCGACAACGGCCAGATACACAGCAACCGCCCGGCAAACCGGGCGGCCACACTTGCACACCGACGCGCCGGCAAGCGGCGTCGATCGGTGAGGTCGAGCGGTAACAGCCCGCTCTCACGACGCCACAGCAGGCTTCCCCGGTGAATCATCCAGTGTAATCTGTGGTGCGTCGCTTTTCAACTGTGCCGCGTTCGCGTGCTCGCCAAGCAACCGTTGGCGAAAAGCCGGGATGCTCAGCCACAGCAGTACGCCGATAGAGAGCAAACTGCCATAGAGATAGTCCAGAGTTTTGGTGCGGACCAACTGTGCGGGTGCATCGATCAGCAGAATCGACGCGGCGCTGATCACGGCCAGATACCAGCCCGCCTTGCGGCGCATGATCAGCAGCGGGATCGAGATCAACAGCCCGGCAGCGGCGATCCAGTTGATGTCGCCGGTCATGGTGAGGATCCACCACTCCAGCCCTTCATACAGTGGCTTGCCTGGCCGCGTCATCAATTGGCGCTGCGCGCCCACACCGATCACAAAGGCGTGCGTCGCCAGCATGCCGATAAAGGTAAACGCGAGCAGATCCGCGGCTTTGTGCACACGATCCGTGTTGCGCAGCGCCAGCGTCGCCCAAAATCCGATCAGCCCGGCAAATGCGATGATGAGCGGGATTGGGAACGCGCCTTCAACCCAGCTCACGAACGGCAGAAACATAAACATCCCGCCGATTGACGGCATGGCGTACGCAGTCAATGTGACCGGCAGTGTCCAGCCCTGCCCCTGACGTATGGCCGGCGCGCTGACCAGCAAAGTAACCCCGGCCACAAACGACAGCGCCCGCCACAACGGATAAAACAGCGTGAAGAGCGAAATCCCGCTCCGGAACTGCGGGCGCTCTTTGACCACTTCCAGCAATTCTTCAAGCACCGGGTCGAGCGAGTTCTGAACGAGGAACGGCACCACAATTAGCAGAAACAAGCCGATGACCACAGCCAGCACGGCCAGGATAGAACGGTTGCGTTCGGGCATCTCCAGCATGATTGTCCCCCCTTTGAAGCAGAGCATAACGTCCTGGGCCTTGCCCGGACTCAACAGGCGGTTTGTGCAAAGTATCACAGAGTTGTTGAGGCATGTCTTTGCGCTAACGCAAATCTCGCTCCGGCACGCGTCCGATGCTATAGTAGCCGACAGGGAAGTAATTCGGGCCGTGTCCTGACACAACGCCATACCGGAGACATGAGCCAGGTATGACCGACCGGCGACAATCTCTAGGACGGCACGCCGAAGAATTGGTGGCCGAGCGCCTGCTGTGCGCCGGGTACAGCATCCGCGCGCGCAACTGGCGCGATCCGCTCGGCGAGCTGGACATCGTCGCCGAGCAGGACGGCGAGATCGTGTTCGTCGAGGTGCGTGCGCGGCGTGGGCCGCTGGCGGCGGCGCGCGCCTTGGCGCTGGAAAGCGTCAGCCCGCGCAAACAGGCGCGCCTGCTCGCCCTGGCCGAAGCCTACCTGGCAGCGCACGATCTGGAGTCCGTCCCCTGGCGGATCGACGTCGCCGCCGTCGCGTTCGACCGAACCAGCGCCAGCATCGAGGTGATCCGTCATGCCGTCGCCTGGTAGCGACGCCTGCGGTGTGCAATGGTCGCCCGCGCAGCCGGGCGGCGCCACCACCCCGGCGCCCGCGCCCGCTTCCGAGGTGCGCGATGCGCACCGTCCGCTGATCGTCGTGCTGGGACCCACCGCCACCGGCAAGAGCACGCTGGGCATCGCGCTTGCGCGGCGCTTTGGCGGCGAGATTGTCAGCGCAGACAGCCGCCAGATCTACCGGGGGATGGACATCGGCACGGCCAAACCCACGCCCGAACAGCGCGCCGCCGTGCCGCATCACCTGCTTGACGTGGTCGATCCCGACCAGACCTACACACTGGCCGAATACCAGCGAGCCGCCTACGCCGCCATCGACGACATCCACACCCGCGGCGGGCTGCCCCTGCTGGTCGGCGGCACGGGCCAGTACATCAGCGCCGTGATCGAAGGCTGGGGCATCCCCGAAGTGCCCCCCAACCCGGATCTGCGCGCCGAGCTGGAAGCCTTCGCCGCCGCGCATGGCGCGCAGGCCCTGCACGAGCGTCTCCGCCAGCATGATCCCGACGCCGCGGCCCGCATCGACTATCGCAACGTGCGCCGGGTGGTGCGGGCGCTCGAAGTCTGCCTGGAGACAGGCACGCCGATTTCGGTGCTGCAACGCAAAATGCCGCCCCCCTATCGCCTGCTGCAAATCGGGCTGGCCCTGCCGCGCGATCTGTTGCACGAGCGCATCAACCGACGTGTGGTCCAGATGGTTGAGGACGGGTTGGCCGGCGAGGTGCGCGGCCTGCTCGAAGCGGGCTATACTTGGGAACTGCCGTCAATGAGCGGACTTGGCTACGCTCAGTGGCGACCGTACTTTGCCGGCGAGCAATCGCTCGACGAGACGATCACCGCCATTCAGCAGGCCACCCGCGCCTTTGCCCGCCGGCAGGTCACCTGGTTCAAGGGGCACGATACCGGAATCATATGGCTCGACATGTCTCAAGGTGATCCAGAAGCCGAAGGGATACGGCTGGTCGAAGACTGGATCCTGCACGAAGGGTAACGAGCAGCATGGCGCGTCGAAACAGTAACAGCATGCGCGACCGGGTCGGGTTTCTCGATCGCACGCGGTTCGCGCTGGTCATTGGGCTGGTGCTGTTGGTCGGCGTCACGGTGCTGCCTCGCGTCTACCCGGCAGCCCAGTTGGGACCCCAATGCACCAATCTCGCCGCGCCCATCGGCGGCAACAACCGCTCGGTGCTGGCTCAGGCCGGCGGCGACCAGCAGGAACTTGACCTCGAACTGCGCCTGGAAAGCCGCGTCATCACCACCGAGGAGCCGCTGGTCATTCATCTCACCTTCGCCAACCGCGACATCGGCCCGGTGATCCTCTATCTGACCGACGTCACTCCCCCGCTGACCCGGCTGGAAAACGATACCGGCGTCTCGTTCGAGATCCGGCGTGTGGGCACCGACCAGCCGTTAACAGACAACGCCGCCCCGCGTGGCGCGCCGCAATCGTACCCCAGCGATCAGCTTCACCTGCTGGGATCGCGCACCCGCTGCACACAGACCTATCGCTACACCGCACAGCAACTCAGCGCGATCGGCCTGCAGCCGGGCGAGTACCGCATCCGCGCCTTCTACCGCAATCCGAGTTCGGGCGTGCTGCCCCCGCCCGCCTCCGGCCAGCCGCCGACCGCAACCCCCGCCTACACCGATCAGGGCGTGTGGGTCGGCCAGACATCGTCCGAAGAAGTGCTTTTCAGCGTGGTCACACCCGGCTCGTTGCCCCCAGCGGGCTGATCGTGCTCAGCGCTCTGGGGCGCGGTCGATGCCATCCGCCAGCCAGTTGATCGCCAGCACGGTCAGGCTCAGCGCTGCGCCGGGCGCCAGTGCCACCCAGGGCGCGGTGCGGAACGCCTGCCGCCCATCCGCCAGCATCACGCCCCAATCCGGCGCGGCGATGTCGCCCCCGAAGCCGAGGAAAACCAGCGCCGCGCTGTTGAGGATCGCCCAGCTCAGCGTGACGCCCGCAAACGCCAGCAGCGGCGGCGCGATGGTCGGCAGGATGTGTCGCGCCAAAATGCCTGCCGGACGCGCGCCGATGGCGCGGGCCGCCTCGATGTAGGGGCGGGTGCGCGCTTCCAGCACCGCGGCACGTGTTACGCGGGCGTAGGCCGGAATCCCGGCGATCCCCACCGCCGCTGCGATCTGCACGCTTCCGCTGCCCCACAGCGCCAGCAACGCCAGCGCCAGCACCAGCGCAGGCACGGCCAGCAGCGCGTCCATCAGCGTCATCAACACGCCATCCACCCAGCCACCCGCTGCTCCCGCCGCGGCGCCGACCAACAGCCCCGGCCCCAGCGTGATCACCACCGTCAGCAGTGCAACGGCGAGCGTCCGCCGCCCGCCGTACAGCACACGGCTGTAGACATCACGACCCAGCAGGTCGGTTCCGAACAGGTGCTCGCGCGAGGGGGGTTGGAGCTGCGCTTCCGGCGCTGCCGCGCGCGGATCGTGCGTCGCCAGCAGGGGTGCCAGTACGGACAGGGCCAGGACCACGCCGCCCAGCACCAACGCCACGGTAAACCGGACCCCGCGCCGCTTCATCACCGCCTACCCCTCGCGCCGAGTGCGCGGATCGAGCCGGTGATAGAGCGCATCCGCCCCGGCGTTGAGCGTGGTATAGACCAGCGCCGCCAGCACGACCAGCCCCTGCACCACCGGGTAGTCGCGGTTGGTAACCGCCGCCAGCAGCACCTGCCCCAGCCCGCGCCGCACGAAAATCATCTCGGTGATCACCGTGCCGCCCAGTAAAAATCCGGCTTGTAATGCGACGACCGACACCACCGGCAGCAAGCCGACACGCAAAATATGGTCGACCACGTCGTGTTCGGGCAGGCCCTTGGCGCGGGCAGTGCGGACGAAATCTCCCCGCGCGGCGTCACGCACGCTGGCCGCCGTCACGCGGGCGATGCTGCCCGCCGTGTGGAAGCCCAACACCAGCGCCGGCAGGATCACGGCGCGTGGCCCGCCGCCTCCAACGCCGGGAAGCAAATTAAGCGCGACCGTAAACGTGTAGATCGCCAGTGTGGACGTCCAGTAGACGGGTGTCGCCAGCGCCAGCGCCGCCAGCCCGCCCGCCACCCAGCGCAGCGCCGCCGGGCGCCCCAATCCGTCCATCACGCCCAGCGTCACACCCAGTGCCAGGGCCACACCAAGCGCCGCCAGCGCCAGCGTCAGTGTGGGCCGGGCGTTCTGCGCAATCAGTTCCAGCACCGGCTGCCCGGTGACCAGCGACACGCCCCAACGCCCGCGCACCACGTCCAGCCAGTAACGCCCATACTGGACCGGAAGGGGATCGTCGAGGCCGAGCGCGGCACGCTGCGCGTCAATCTGCGCCTCGGACGCGCCGACGCGAGCCATCGTCGCGTCGAGTGCGTCACCCGGCGCCCAGCGCAGCGCCACAAACGACAGGCTCGCCGCCAGCCAGACCACCGCCAGCGCCATCGCGCCGCGCCGCGCCAGAAAGGGCAGCATGGTCGCCCTCAGCCGGTATACTGGAAGTTGCGCAGCAGCGGCCACCACCCCTGCGCGCTGAAGATCACCCCGTCCAGGCGCGACGAGACGCCGACCAGGTTGACGTATTCGCGGATCGGCAGCACAACCGCCTGCTCCATGATCCGCTGCTGAGCGGCGGAATAGAGCGCCTGGCGCATCTCCGGCGCGCTCTGACGCACCGCTTCGTAGAGCACCTGATCAAGCTGCGGATCGCTCAGGCCGGACCAGTTATTGACCGCCCCGCTCAGATAGAAGCGGTTCAGGATGCTCGGATCAACGCCGAAGTCGTAGAACGCGATCACGTCGTAGTCATTGTCGCGCACGCGCTGACGCAGCGTCGGGAAATCCGGCACCTGAACCAGGTCAGCGCGAACGCCCAGATCGCGCCACTGGCTTTGCAGAAGCTGGGCAACTTCGGGCATCTGGTTCCACGGGCCGAAGACCACCGTCAGCGTGAGCGGCTCGCCGTCCAGGTCCAGGAACCCGTCGCCGTTCGTGTCGGCCAGGCCCTGCGCCGCCAGCAGCGAGCGCGCCTGGTTCAGGTCGTACGGGTACATCTGCTCAACCGCCGGGTCGTAATACATGACGGTCGAGGTGAGCGGGCCGTGCGCCACCGGCGAGCGCCCCTGGTAGACGGCATCCACGATCTCGGTGCGGTTGGTGCCGTACAGCAGCGCCTGCCGGATCGACACCGAATCCAGCGGCGCGCGGCGCGTGTTGAAGAAGAACTGCTGGGGTGTGCCTGGAATCGGCACCTGGTAAACCGTCACCTCGACGTTCCCCGCCAGCAGTTCGGCATCGGTCGGCAGCAGCTCGCCGATCACCTGCACCTCACCGCTCTCCAGCGCCAGGCTGCGCGTCGCCGGGTCCGTATAGAAGCGGAACTCGATTGTCTCCAGCGACGCGTCGGTAACCGACGCGTAGAAGATCGGTCCCCAGACATAATCCTCGTTGCGCTCCAGGCGAATGAGCTGGCCCGGCACGAACTCGACCAGCTTGTAAGGACCGGTCCCCACCTGATGCCACTGGTAGCTGTTGTTGGTCGTCGCTGCGAGCGCCGCCGGGCTGGCAATGCCCAGATACACCTGGCTCAGCGCATCCAGCAGCGGCGCGTAGGGCTGGCTGAGCCTGAGCGTGATGGTATAGGGATCGACGATTTCGTACCCGGTGTACGATTCCAGCAGCACCCGCGCCTTCTGCGAGCCAACACTGGAATTCATGATCCGGTCGAGCGTGGTGGCCACCGCCGAGGCATTGAAAGGGGTTCCGTCGTGAAAATGGACGTTCTGCTTGAGGTAAAACGTCCAGGCCAGCCCGTCGGCGGACATCTCCCACCGCTCCGCCAGGCCCGGCACGAAATCGAGCGTCTGCGGATGCCGGTAGACCAGCGTGTCGTACACCGAGAAGAAGGGGATGCCCAGCTCGTTCGACTGGTGGATGTGCGGGTCGAAGCCGGACGGGTTCAGCGTCAGCCCATAGACGATCCGGTTCCCGCGACGCGGCGCCGTGCCGTCCTCATCGCCGAGAGCGAGCGCCACAACAAGCGCCGTGACCAGCAGGCACACCACCCCCAGCACACCCAGCACGCCCAAGCGAAGCGGCGTGCGCCTGCGCTTTCGCTCGATACCCATTGCTTGATCGCTTCCTCTCGCCCGCGCCCGATCGCGCGTGCCCTGCGCCGGTTGGCACGCGGACGCCAGGCGCGCATCCGCGCACCGCGCCGTAGGCGGCAGGCACGGTGCGCGGTACAATCATCCATCTGGTGGCGGACGAAGTGTACCACCGCCTGAGAGGGTCTTCAATAGGGATCGACGCCGCGCGCACAGCCGGGAGCGACCGTTTTGTCCTTTGAACCAATCTTGCTGGCGCCAGAAGAAGAGCCGGTCGAGGTCTACCCGTACCGGCGCGTCTGGCAAACCACCTGGATCGAAGTCTTGCTGCTCTTTTTTGTCGTGGCCGGGGTTTACGCGGCTTCTGAGGTGCTCGGCCTGCTGCCGCGCAATCTGCGCGACGACAGCGGCAAGCTGGCGCTGGCGCTGCTGCCGCTGGCCGCCTGGCTGCTGGTCTCGTACCGGGGCGAGCGGCGCGCGCTGGAGCCCCGCCCGCACCTGCTGAGCGTGTTGCTGCTTGGCGCGCTGGTAGCCAACGCGATCGCGGTTCCCCTTTCCGAGCGTCTGTTCACGCCGGACCGCTGGCTGCCGCAGCAGGGATTCTTCGGGCGCGTGCTAGGCTACACCTTCACCGTCGGCTTCACGGCTGAGTTTCTCAAATACGCCGTGCTGCGCTACACCGTCTGGATGAGCCACATCCATCAGCGGCTGGATGCGGCGGCCTATGCGCTGGCCGTCTCGCTTGGCTTCGCCGTGATGTTCAACGTGCGCTTCGCCCTCGATTCAGACGCGACCGTCGTCGCGACCGGGCTGTGGGTGGCGTCGAACACCTTCTCACATCTGGCAACGGGTCTGCTGGTAGGCTTCTTCCTGGGCGAGCTGCGCCTCACCCGCCAGCCTGTGTTCTGGATGCCCGCCGGACTGCTGACCGCCGCGTTCGCGGGCGGACTATATTACGGCTTCCGCGGGATCGCGATCGTCAGCGGCCTGGGCATCGGCGAAACCGCCAGCTCGCCGGTTCGCGGGCTGGCCCTCGCCTTCGGGCTGATTGCCATCACCCTGCTGAGCCTGGCCTTCGTCATCCAGAGCGCGGACGAGCGCCAGCAGGCCATCGCCGGCCGCCGGGAGTTGCTATGAACCGGTCCGTCTTCTACACCGAAGAACGACCCGCCCTCACATTTCACCAGCGCTGGAACGGCTATCTGTCCATCGCGCTGGCCGCAATCGTGCTGGCGCTGGGCGTCACCATGCGCGACTCCGTCCTGAATGCGACGGTCACCATCGAAGACCTGGAAGCAGGCGTCCGCGCGCAGATTCCGCAGGGCTGGCTGCTCGACCGCGGCAGCAGCGACTACGTCTTCCGCGCCATCGATCCCGATGCGCTCCCGTTCAAGACGCTGCTGCAGGTGTCGGTTCTGCCCGTCGGCCCCGACGCCACACCGGCCAACGTCTTGCACCAGATCGAGATTGACCGGCCGCTGCGTTTCCCTGCCTACCGCGTCATCTCGCGGCGCAACGTCACCCTGCGCGACGGCTCGCCCGCCATCCGTCTCACCTACGCCTATGTCGAGAGCGAGCGCAACCCCGCCCTCGAAGCCCTGCCGATCGTCGTCGAAGGGGTAGATGTGGTGGTGCTGCGCCGCACCCAGGCCGTGATCGTGTCGTATCGCGAAGAGCGGGGCAATTTCGAGAACAACTTGTATCGGTTCGAGAATCTGCTGAACACACTGGAAATCTTCTGATGGCTATGCAAACAATCAATCGCCGGAAGATCTACGCCGTCGGTGCTCTGGCGCTGGTCGGTGTTACCCTGCTGAGCGTTCTGCTGGCCGTTCTGCAACCGCCGGGCGGCGCTCTGGTCCAAGCGCAGGATGAGGATGCCACCCCCACACCCACGCCCACGCCGCTCCCGCCGCCGCTGATCGAGCTGAACGAAGACGTAATCAAGCGGGCGACGGTGTATCTGATGCAGACCTACCAGAATCAGGGCCAGCCGATCATCTCGTGCGTTGGCTCCGGCACGCTGATCAGCGCCGGCGGCTTGATCTTGACGAATGCCCACACCGCCGTCTCCAGCGAACGCTGCCGCTCGGACCGCGTGGTGGTTGCCATCACGGTGCGCCTGGACGAACCGCCGGTGCCCACGTACACAGCGGAAGTGGTCGAGATCAGCCAGGGTCTGGATCTGGCCGTGATG
>DYEN01000224.1 GCA_020725705.1 Anaerolinea sp. | reverse complement strand
GGGAGTTTTCAAAGCGAGGCGTGCTGGCGTTGCTGTCGGACAGCACCAACGCGGATAACCCCGGCTGGACACCGTCCGAGAGCGTGATCGACGCCGCGTTTGACGAGGTCTTCCGCAGCGCGCGTGGCCGCGTCATCGTCGCCACCTTCGCCTCGCTGATCTCGCGCATCCAGCAGGTGGCGAGCGCTGCCGAGCGGCACGGGCGCAAGATGGCGATCGCCGGGTTCAGCATGCAGGAATACATCAAGGTCGCCACGCGGCTCGGTTATCTGAACCTGCCCCCCGACGTCATGATCAACATCGAGCAAGCCAACAAGCTGCCGCCGGGCAAAGTCGTCATTATGGCGACCGGCACGCAGGGCGAGCCGTCGGCGGTGCTGGGCCGGCTGGCCTGGGGGCGCCATCGCCTGCTGGAAGTCGAGCGCGGCGACACGGTGATCATGTCCGCGCATCCCATCCCCGGCAACGAAGAACTGGTCCACCGCACGATGAACAAGCTCATCCAGCGCGGCGCGACGGTTATCTACGATCCGCTGCTGCCCGTGCATGTCTCCGGCCACGCCAGCCGCGAAGAGTTGAAGCTGCTGATTAACCTGGTGCGTCCCAAGTTCTTCATCCCGGTCCATGGCGAGCTGCGCCATCTGACCGAGCACGGCCGCCTGGCCGAGTCGCTCGGCATCCTGCCCAAGAACATCGCGGTGGTCGAGAACGGGACGGTGATCGAACTGACGCCTGACTCGCTGACCGTCGGCGAGCGCGTGCCCGGCGGGTATGTCTTCGTCGATGGTGCGGGCGTGGGTGACGTCGGACCAATCGTCATGCGCGACCGCGAGATCCTGGGGCGCGATGGCTTTGTCGCCGTGCAGGTGTTAATCGACCGCCAGACGCGGGAGCTGATCGAGCCGCCCGAGTTCGTCTCGCGCGGGTTTGTCTTCCTGCGCGAAGCGACCGATCTGCTGGATGCCGCCGAGCGGCTGATCGAGGAGATCGTCGCCACCAGATCGGACGGTGACCTGACCCACACCATCCAGGACGCGCTCTCGCGCCTGTTCTACAACGAGACCAAGCGCCGTCCGATGACGTTCGCCTTCGTCAAGGAAATCTGACGCCCTCGGCGGGGGCGTAAAAGCCGGATTCGCTCGCCGGGGCGCGGCGGTTGTTGGGTGTGCCCCGGCGCTTTTTCGCCCGCGCGGTGCCGATTTGCCAGCAATCTACTGCCTCTGCATAATAAGGAAGCCGGTGCGCATCCCGCCCCCGCCGGCGGGAAGACAACCGGCAGCCTGGATTTTGCGACAGAACTCCGAGGGACGATGGTGCGCTTCTTTCCGGTGAACCCAACCCGCTTCGGGCCATCTGCGGCGCTGGTGATGGTGATCCTCGCCGCGCTGTTGGCCGGCTGTGGCGGTGACGATAGCGCGTCCGGTGCGTCGGGCAGCCTGCCTGCCGGGGATGGTCCCGCTGCCAAGACGAGTGGTGATAGCGTCCTGGCCGCGCAGGAAAACCCGCCGCAGACCACGCCGACTAACCTCTCGCCCCAGGGCGAGCCGCTGGCGGCAACGGTCAACGGCGCGCCGATCACCGTCGCCGAGCTGGAGCGCGAGCGTGACCGCCGCATGATGGGCCTGACGGTGGAGCCGGCCACGCTGGACGCCTGGACCGCGACCGTGCTGCAAAGCCTGATCGACCTGCGCCTGATCGAGCAGGCCGCCGCGCAGGCCGGGATCGTCGTGACCGACGCAGAGATCGACAACGAGCTGGCGATCCAGGCCGAGCTGGCGGCGGCGAACAATACCACGCTCGAGCAGGTGCTGGCCGACCAGCTCTACACGATGGACGAATACCGCGAGGCCACGCGCCAGATGCTGCTGTGGAACAAGGTCAGCCAGATGGTGACGGCCAACGTCTCGACGGTGACGCTTCAGGTGCACTCGCGGCACATCCTGGTCAAAGACGAGGCGCTGGCACGCGAGTTGCTGGCGCAGATCCAGGCCGGCACGGCGGCGTTCGAGGACCTGGCGCGGCAGTACTCGCTCGATAGCTCCAGTGCTCACAACGGCGGTGACCTGGACTGGGTGGGCCGGGGCGACCTGCTTCAGCCCGAAGTGGAAGCGGCCATCTTCGCGCTCCAGCCGGGCGAGCTGGCGCCGCAGCCGGTCCGCAGCAGCCTGGGCTATCACATCGTCCAGACCCTGGAAACCGCCGAGGGCCGCCCGCTGGACCCGGCGGCGCTTGCCCAGCAGAAAGAGCAGGCGTTCTTGCGCTGGCTGGACGATCAGCGGGCCGCGGCGGACATCCGGATCTTTGACGTCTCTGGCGCGCAGTAGGCGTCGCCCACACAGGGGGAGGGCAGCGACCCGATGCGGGGAGCCAACATTCTGTTCAACTTGATCACGCTTATCTTCGTCATCCTGACGCTGGTGGTGCTGGTCTATGCCCTGGCGATCGCGGGGGACATGATCGAGCCGCCCTTCCTGGCGCCGCCGACCGAGTTCCCGACGCCGACACTGGTCGACGAGCTGGGCGAGGAACTGCCGACGCCGTTCCTGCCGACTTTCACGCCGTCCCACACGCCCGAGCCGACCGCAACGCCGGAGCCGTCGGCGACCCCGCCGCCCCCCACACCCGAGCCGACCGAACCGCCCACCGACGAGGCCGCGCCCGAGGGTGGAGGAGCAGGGCAACCGGGCGAATCCGGACAGGATGGTGTCGGGAGCGCAGCACTAGCCGCGCTCCCTAGTTTTACGGCCACGACGCCCCCGACCGCGGCGCCGCGCCGCACCGCCACGCCCACGATCACCCTGACGCCCGGCCCGCCACCGACCAGCACCGTCACGCCCACGCCACAAGGCCCGCCCCCCTCGACGCTCTCGCCGTTTCCGTTCATCGTCCAGCCCGGAACGCCCCTCTTGCGCGATAGCTTCGCCGATGGAACGACCGGCTGCGCGTGGCAGGGGCTGGCCGGGACGGTGGTCGATCAGCGCGGAGAGGCCGTCGTCGGCGTCGAGGTGCGCGTGAGCGGGGACGCGATCGGCGAGCAGATCGCGCTCTCCGGCACCGACACCGACTACGGCCCCTCGGGCTGGGAAGTGCGCGTGTCCGGCGCGCCGGGCGCCGGGCGCTACACGGTGTCGCTGTGGTCGGGTGGCAGGGCGGTCTCGCCCGTGGTAGAAGTCCAGTTTCCGGGAACCTGCGCGCAGAACCTGGCGCTGATCAACTTCGTCCAGACCCGGACGTTCTGAGCGCGGTCTGCTCACCGGCTCGAGGATAGAGGCACAAGGCATGGCGTCCAGGCGAAACTCACCCGTGTTTGATGTGATCACAGCACTGTTCGTGGTGCTGACCGTGCTGGCGCTGGGCCTGATCGTGCTGATCGCCAGCGATCCGCAGACGGCGCTCAACCCCTTCCCGCCACCCACCATCGCGCCGCGCGTCATCCTGCCGACCGCCACCCTGACGCCGACGCCGACCGCAACGCCACTGCCCACCGCCACGCCGACCGCCAGCGCGACGCCGACCGCGTCCGCCACGCCGACCGAGACGCCAACCGCCACACCCACCGACACACCGACCGTCACGCCCACGCCGGTGCTGTCGGGCGCGCTGTCGCGGCTCCCCGCCGGGGAACTGAGCACCTTCACGCCGCTTCCCCCGCTCGATGATGGCAGCGGCGGGGCGATTCCCGGCAGCGCAGGCGGCCCGGCGGCCATGCCGACACGCTCGCCCTTCCCCTTTGACCCGTTGCCGGTGCGCTACGCGGCCAACGACAACGAGCAGGGCTGCCAGTGGCGCAGCATCGCCGGGACGCTGACGACGCTCAGCGGCGATCCGGTTGTGGGCCTGGCGGTGCTGGTCGAAGGCGAGACTTTTCGCCAGGTGGTCTACTCCGGCGGGGCCGAGCGGTGGGGTGCGAGCGGCTTCGAGGCGCGGCTGGGATCCGCGCCGCGTGCGGCAAACTACACCGTTCAGGTGCTCGGGCCGAGCGGCGCGCCCATCTCGCCGGCGGTGACGGTCGAGACCGGCAGCACGTGCCAGACCAATATCGCGCGGATCGATTTCGTGCAGAACCACGCTTATTGAGCGCCCGTGTGGGAGCGGGGCAGGCCGGATCAGAACGGCGTTAGATCGCCGTGAGAGCCGCGCTTCGCGGTTGACAACCCCCGGTGAATCCGCTAAGATGCAGCCATCGTCGCCTGATGCGAGGCTGCGTTTTGCATGCTCGACCAGCGGGTGATTGCTGGCAAGTTGCTCGGACTGGGTCCTGCGCGGCAGGGCATCCGAACCGTGTCAGGGCCGGAAGGCAGCAGCACTAAGGATTTCCCCCTGGGTGCCGCAGGAGTGCCTGGCCCGAGCAGCCTGCTCGCAATCCCCGCTGTTGCGTTAAGGGGCTAGCCTCTGACTGTGGATGCTCCCTCTCCGATCATCCGGCGCCTGCCGGGGCGGTTGATCACCGGCGCGGGGATCGCGCTCGGCGCGGCGCTTGTGGTGGGTGTGGCTACCTACACGGTGTACCGGCTCACCTATACGCGTGTCACGCTGTCCATCGGCGAGCAGACGCAGCGGGTCGAGACGCGCGCCTCGACCATCGGCGAGCTGCTCGCCGAGTCGAAGATCGTGCTCAACCCCGGGGATGTCGTCTCGCCCGCGCCCGATACACCGCTGGAGCGCGGAATGACGATCGCCATCCATCGCGCGCATTACGTCGGCCTCGAGGCCGATGGCGAGCTGCGCCGCGTGCGCACGCAGGCGATCCACCCGCTCGATATTCTCCGCGAACAGGGGATCCAGGTCGGCAGCCGAGACGTTGTGCGCATCGACGGGCACGACTGGTGGCTGGAGACGCTGGAGCGCACACCCTGGGACGAGCCGCCGCTGAGCATCTACGTGATGCGCACCGCCACCCTGCACGTGATGGACGGCGGCAGCCTGCGTGTGATCCACACCACGCAACCGGATGTCGGACGGGCGCTCGACGCGGCAGGCTACGAGCTATATCTGGCCGACAGCGTCGAGCCGGGCTTCAGCACCCCGGTCGAGGATGGGATGACCGTTCGCCTCAACCGCTCGCAGCCAGTCACGATCGTGGTGGATGGGCGGACGCTGCGCACGCGCGGCACCGGCCTGACGGTGGCCGACGTCCTGGCGTCCGCCGGGGTCGCGCCGGTGGGCGAAGATTATACCGAGCCGCCGCTCGAAGCGCGCTTCGAGGCCGGGACGACGATCCGCCTGGTGCGGGTGGTCGAGCGGCTGGAGCTGGAAAGCGAGCCGATTCCCTTCACATCTGTCTATCGGCCCGATTTTTCGCTCGCGGCGGGCGCGCTGCGCGTCGATCAGCCGGGGCGCCCTGGGGAGCGGGTGCGCCAGGTGCGCGTGCGCTACGAGGACACGAACGCGGTGGAGCACACTGTGATCGCGGACGATGTCAAGGCCCGCCCGCGCGCGCAGGTGATCGCCTATGGGGTCCGGCCCGGCTAGCCTCGACGGCCTCGCCGCAATCATCTTCCATCAGCCCCGCCGAAACGAGCGAGTGATGAACGACCGCGAGCTGCTGCACTTTCACGCCATTCACCCCAAAAAGAGCCTGGGGCAGAACTTTCTGCACGATCCACACGCGCTGGAGAAGATCGTCGAGATCGCAGATCTGCCGCCCGGCGCGGAAGTGCTGGAGATCGGGGCGGGGACGGGCAACCTGACACGCGTCCTGGCGCAGCACGCGGGGCGTGTGGTCGCCGTTGAAACGGACGAGCGCATGCTGCCGATTTTGCGCGCGCAGTTCGGCGACGTGCCGTCGGTGGAGTTGGTTCACGCCGACATCCTGGCGCTGGATCTGACGGCGCTGTTCGACGAGCGCCCGTACTACGTCGTCGCCAACCTGCCCTACTACATCACCAGCGCGATTCTGCGCCACCTGCTGGAAGGGAAGCCGCGCCCCCGACGGCTGGTGATCACCGTCCAGCGCGAGGTGGCAGACCGCCTGATCGCCCGGCCGGACGACATGAGTCTGCTAACCGTCAGCGTGCAGTTCTATGGCGAGCCGCGTCTCATGATGCGCCTCAACCCGGCGGCGTTCTGGCCGCGCCCGGACGTCGAGTCGGCGGTGGTGCGCATCGACATCTACCCGCATCCCCCGGTTGAGGTGCCCGATGAAGCGACGTTCTTTCGCGCGGTGCGGGCCGGTTTCAGCCAGAAGCGCAAGCAGCTTCGCAACGCCCTTGCCAGCGGCCTGCGGATCGACAAGGCAGCGGCGGACGCGCTGCTGACGCAGGCCGGAATTGAGCCGCACCGGCGCGCCGAGACGCTGACACTTGAGGAATGGGCGGCGCTGGCCCGCGCGCTGGCCGCTGCCGGCTTGTGAGCGCGCCGATCAGTTGAGCACCAGCCGGCTTTCGGCGAAGGCCGTGAACGCCACCGTGTTTGGCCCCTGCGGAATCGCCTTGACCGTAACCGAGAGCGACTCGCCCGGCTGGATCTGGCGCGACCGGTCCAGATACACCTGCCGGAAGCCGGTCACCTGCCCTTCCTTGTCCAGCAGTGTCAGCGTGACGACGATCCGGTCCGCCGGGTAGCGGCTCTTGTTGATGATCGAGAGCGTGATCTGGTACAGGTCGTAGACGAACACGCCCGACGTCTGGTTGAGGACGAGGTCGGCGTAGCGCTGTTCGACGGCTTCCGCGACACGGCCCGAGGCCACGAACGCCGCCGCCTGCGCATACCCTTCGGGGATGCTGTCGAACAGCACGCGGTAGGGGCCTTGCAGGCCCGCCGGGAGAAGCTGGCGCGCCAGGAACGACTGCCCGCTGGCGAGGACGGTCCCGTCCTGGCTCAGCAGTTGAACCGTGACCACGACCTGCTCAACGGGCACGTCGAGGCGGTTCTGCACCTGGCCCAGGCAAACCAGGCTGCCGACCGGGGTCTCATAGCACGCCGGGCCGCTGACCGCCAGGTAAAGCATCAGCGGCGGGCCGGTCAGCCCGTCGACGGAGAGCAGCGGCGTCGCCGTGCCGACCCCCCACAGACCGGGCGTCAGCGTCGGAGGCAGCAGGGTATAGCCAAACAACGGAAGCGTAGGCTCCCGTGTTGGGGGTGGTGGGGGTGTCTCAGAAGACCAAAACTGGCCGCAGCCTGCAACCAGAAACCCCACCCAGATCCACAACCAACGCCAGCATCGCCGTTGCATAGCTCGCGCGGAAATCCATCATTTTCCAAAAACAGGCCAGATTATCCCACATTATAGCCCATGTGAAATATCCGGAAACCGACAGAATCGGCCAATTTCCCAAATCTGGGCCTATCTGAGGCGAAGCAACCCCCAGATATAGTACGAAGGTCTTAGAAAGGTGGCGACGCTCCACGTGCCGGCTTTGACGGGGGAGGCGTTTATGGTAAAATTCCTGCATAATGGCGCTGCTCCGGCAGCGTCCAGCCAGAGAGACCCAGTGAACGTCACCGTGTCAGACGACTTATCCGACCAACCCCCCTCTCGACGCAGCCGAAACCCAGGGCGTGCCGTGCGCGTGTGGCATGGCCGCGAGCCATTTCCGGTGGCTCCGGCACGCGCCCGCCCGGCTGCTGTCATGCACCACCCATTTCAAGCAGGAGTGAAGGACAACTCGCGTGGACGATAGCTTAACCGGCTTAGTTGTGCTGGGAGCCTTCATCGCGCTCAATGCGGCCTCGAAGATGGCCTATGTCGCGCTGATCAATGCCAGCCGCTCGACGCTCCGCGAACTGGCGGACGAGGGGAACAGGCGGGCCGAGGGCGCGCTGACGCTGGCCAATGACGCGACGCGCCTGCTCGCCTCGCAGCAGTTGATCGACCTGCTGCTGCGCTTCGCGATCGCGCTGGTGACGGCGGTTGTGCTGGTCCCGCCGCTGCGCGCCGCGTTGATCGACATGGCGGCGTCGCCGGCGGTTGCCAGCCTGCTGAGCTACGGCGGGATTCTGCTCTTGGTGGCGATGTTCACCCTGATCTTCGGCGAGATGCTCCCGGCCAATATCGCATTGGGCCACGCCACGCAGATCGCGCTGTGGTCGGTCGGGCCGATCAACGCGCTGTCGCGCGTGCTGGCTCCGGCGCTGCGCGCCATGCAGTGGATCAGCGGGCGGTTCGCCGCGCCGTTTGTCGAGCGCCGCGCGTCGGCGCTGGTCACCGAGGAAGAGATCATGATGCTGGTCGACGCCGGGTCCGAGGGCGGCGCGATCGAAGACGAAGAAAAAGAGATGATCTACTCGATCTTCCAGTTCGGTGACACGCTCACGCGCGAAGTGATGGTTCCGCGCATCGACATGGTGGCGCTGGAGATCAACACGCCGCTGAAGGATGCCCTCAACGTGATCGTCGAAGCGGGCCATTCGCGCATCCCGGTCTATGAGGAGTCCATCGACCATATCCGCGGCCTGCTGTATGCCAAGGACCTGCTCCAGGCCTGGCGCGATGGCCAGCTCGACCGCCCGATCCGCGAGATGCTGCGCCCGGCGTATTTCGTCCCGGAATCGAAGAAAGCGGTCGACTTGCTGACCGACCTGCAACAGCGCAAGATCCATCTGGCGATTGTGGTGGACGAGTACGGCGGCACCGCCGGCCTGGTGACGCTCGAAGACCTGATCGAAGAGATCGTGGGCGAGATCCGCGACGAGTACGATATCAACGAGCAGGAAGCGTACCAGAAGATCAGCGAGCACGAATATCTCTTCGATGCCGGGATCGATCTCGACGACTTCAACCGCCTGCTGGATGTCTCGTTGCCGACCGACGAGGGCGATACGCTCGGTGGTTACGTCTTCAGCAAGCTGGGCCGCGTGCCGCTGGTCGGCGAGACCATCGATACGGAGCGGCTGCGGATCGAGGTGGTCGATGTGGACGACCGGCGCATCCGCAAGATCCGGGTGGTGGTCGAGCCGGAGCCATCGCGGCAAGAGATGGAAGACGCCCGCGACGAAGTCGCCGCGGCGCCGGATTGAAGAGCATTCGCCCGGCGCGAGCGCACGCCGTCGGGCTGGCGGTTCATCCTGTGAGCGCGCACCGGCCCCTGGGCTGTCCTGGGGCCGGCTTGTGTCTAGAGGCTGTGATGAACGTGGTGGCTCGCGCGGTGGTTAGGGCAGCGGGCGATGCAGGTGTCGCCCCGGCGAGACCCTCCAACACCGGCGCTTCCCATCAAGCCTGTAACACGCTCTGAATCGGCGCGCGCGGCGCAGATCGGGTATACTGGGCGATCCCTTGATGGCGCGCCGGTCCCGTCCGGATCGGCTCCAGTGAATGAACGAAGGACTCCTGATGACGAACGTGCCCCCTCTGCATCTCACCGACGACCGGCGCCGCCAGTTGATCGAGGCGGCGGCGGAAGCTCGCCAGCGGGCCTACGTCCCTTATTCGCACTATCCGGTCGGCGCGGCGATCCTGACCGCGTCGGGCGCCGTCGTCACCGGCTGCAACGTCGAGAACGCGAGCTATGGTGCGACCATTTGCGCCGAGCGAACCGCGGCGGTAAAGGCGATCAGCGGGGGCGACAACGGTTTTGAGGCGATCGCGGTAGTGACCAGCAACGGCGCCTCGCCGTGCGGGATCTGCCGCCAGTTTCTCTACGAGTTCGGCCCGGAGATGGTCGTGATCCTGGCGGACGAGCACGGCGCGGTGTGTTGGGAGGGCCCGCTGAGCGATTTGTTGCCGCTGGGGTTCGGCCCTACCAAGCTGGCCGAGGGTCAACGAGAGGCCGCGCGCGACTGATGCCCCGCCCTGAGCGTGTCTTCCGGACCGAAGCCGTCATCTTGCGACGCCAGGACTTCGGCGAGGCGGATCGCCTGCTGACGCTGCTCACGCCGGAGCATGGCAAGCTGCGTGCCATCGCCAAGGGCGCGCGTAAGCCGACCGCGCGCAAGACCGGTCACGTCGAGCTTTATACGCTGGTCGATATGCTGATCGCGCGCGGGCGCGAGCTGCACATCGTCCAGCAGGCGGAGACGAAAGAACCGTTCTTGCGGCTGCGCGAGGACCTGCTGCGTGGATCGTATGCGGCTTATCTGGTCGAGCTGCTGGATCGCTTCACCGCCGAGCAGGATCCGGGGCGTGGCGAGTTCCGGTTGCTGGTGCAGGCGCTCGGCTGGTTGTGCGACGAGGACGATCCCCGGCTGGTGGCGCGGTACTACGAGTTACGCCTGTTGGAACTGGCCGGGTTCGCTCCGGCGCTGCACACCTGCGCCATCGGACAAGAGCCGCTTGAACCGCGCGATCAGTTCTTCAGCCCGGCGGATGGCGGTGTGGTCTGCCCGGATCATCGCGCCGGGCTGGATCGCGGCCTGCCGCTGAGCCTGAACGCGCTCAAGGTGCTACGCCATTTGCAGCGCCAACCGTGGCATGCCGTCCGCCAGCTTCAGGTGGGCGGCCCGCTTCATCAAGACCTGGAGCGGATGATGCATGCTTACATCAGCTATTTGCTGGAACAGCGCCTGCAAAGCGTTGAGTTTCTACGCAAGCTGCGCCTGGAAGAGATGTAGCGGGCGCTATGGGGCTACGCGTCCGCGAGGCGCGCGGCGTGTGCTTTCGCCTGCCCGGATCAGCCGCACGCCTGCTTCGAACAAGGCGGCGCCACCCGGCGGGACAGGTGGCGCGCACCCACCGCGATCACACGCCCGCGGCCTGATAGAACAGCGCGAACGCCAGAATCGCGGTCAGCAGCAGGGTCAGTGCGATCCACAGTGACACAAAGCGGAGTTGAGGCGTAGTCTGCACGGGTCGTCTCCGTTCGCTCATGACGGCGGGTGTCCTCATAGGGTAATACGCAGCGAGCGCTCAAAAGTCGCCGGGTGGCGCGGCAGCGCCGCCCAACAGCCGCGTACGCGGTGGGCAGGCGGCGCCTTTCCGTAGAATTAGACGCCTGCGCGCGCGCAGAAGTTCCCCATTCCTCGCCCGGTTGCCTGTGTTATAATGCTCGCGATCTGCTCCCATCCGCTGCCGACAGGCGGGCTTGCGAGGATGAACCGGATGAGAAAGCCGCTTTCTTTCCAAGACGTGATCATGACGCTGCACCAGTTCTGGATGGCGCAGGGCTGCGTGATGTGGCAGCCGCACAACGTGCAGGTCGGCGCCGGAACGGGTAACCCGGCGACGCTGCTCGCGGTGCTGGGGCCGGAGCCGTGGCGCGTGGGCTATGTCGAGCCGAGCGTCCGCCCGGATGACGGCCGTTATGGCGAGAATCCGAACCGCATGCAGCTTCACTACCAGTATCAAGTTATCCTCAAGCCCGATCCGGGTAACCCGCAGGAGTTGTATCTGGAAAGCCTGGAAGCCCTGGGGATCGACCGGCGCGCGCATGACATCCGCTTTGTTGAAGACAACTGGGAATCGCCGGCGCTGGGCGCGTGGGGCCTGGGCTGGGAAGTCTGGCTGGACGGCCAGGAGATCACGCAGTTCACCTACTTCCAGCAAGCGGGCGGGATCACGCTGGACCCGGTCAGTGTCGAGATCACCTACGGGTTGGAGCGGATCGTGCTGGCGCTGCAGGGCAAAGATTCGGTCTGGGAGATCGACTGGAACGATCGGGTTACCTATGGCGACCTGCGCCTGCAGAGCGAGATCGAGCACTGCCGCTATTACTTCGAGATCGCGGACGTGGCCGGGCTGAAGCAGACGTACGATGTTTACGAGCGCGAGGCGCAGCGTGCGCTGGCGGCGGGCGCGATCGCCCCGGCGTATGATTACGTGCTCAAGTGCAGCCATCTGTTCAACGTGCTGGACACGCGCGGCGCGATCGGTGTGACGGAGCGCGCGGCCTACTTCCGCCGCATGCGTGAGATGACGCGCCGGGTTGCGCTCGCCTACGCCGAACAGCGCCAGCGTCTCGAGTATCCGCTGTTGGAGCGGGCGGCGGGCTGGGCCGAGACGACCCAGCGCATCCGTACGCAGCCGGCCGGCACGCCACCGGCTGAGCCGTCGGACTTCTTGCTGGAGCTGGGCACCGAAGAGCTGCCCGCGGGTGATCTGGCGTCTGCCCTGGCGCAGCTTGAGAGCGCCGTCCCCGCGCTGCTGGCCGATCTGCGCCTTGATCACGGCGAGGTACGGGTGATGGGCACGCCGCGTCGCCTGGTGGTGCTGGTGCATGACCTGGCCCCACGCCAGCGCGACGAAGAGTCGTGGGTCAAAGGGCCGCCCGCCGGGCGCGCGTTTGACAGCGAGGGCCGCCCGACGCAAGCTGCGGAAGGCTTCGCGCGCGGCAGGGGCGTGAGCGTGGACGCGCTCGAAGTGCGCGTGGTCGATGGCGGCGAGTACGTCGGCGCGCTGGTGCGCCAGACCGGGCGTCCAACGGCGGACGTGCTGGCCGGGGCGCTGCCGGACCTGATCGCCGGGTTGAAGTTCGCCAAGTCGATGCGCTGGAACGAGAGCGGCGTGAGCTTTTCGCGCCCGCTGCGCTGGATCGTGGCGCTGCTGGGCAGCCACCTGATCCCCTTCAGCTACGCCGGGGTCGACAGCGGCGCGACGACGCGCGGCATCCGCCCGCTTGGCTCGCCGGAGATCGTGCTGGGCAGCGTCAAGTCGTATTTCGAGGCGCTCGAAGCGCAGGGCGTGATTCTGGACGTGCGTGCCCGGCGCGAGGCGATCCGCGCTCAGGCGCGGGCACTGGCCGAAGAAGTGGGCGGGACGATCCCCGACGACGACGATCTGCTGGACGAGGTGACGAACCTGATCGAGCGGCCAACCGCGCTGCGCGGCACGTTCGACCGCCGGTATCTGGAGCTGCCGCGCGAAGTGCTGGTCGGCGTGATGCGCAAGCACCAGCGGTACTTCCCGGTCCAGGACGCGCAGGGGCAACTGCTGCCGTATTTCATCGCGGTCCGCAACGGCGACGCCGAGCAGCTTGAGACGGTGATCGCCGGCAACGAGCACGTGCTGCACGCCCGCTTTGCCGACGCGGCCTATTTCTACCAGGCCGATACCCAGAAACGGCTCGACGACTTCCTGCCGCGCCTGGAAACGCTGACCTTCCAGGAGAAACTCGGCTCCATGCGCGACAAGACCGGGCGGCTGGTTGCGCTGGTGTCTCCATTGGGCGACCTGCTCGGCGTGCGTGGTGCGGATCTCGAGGCAGCGGCGCGTGCGGCGCAGCTTGCCAAAGCCGACCTGGCCACGCAGATGGTGGTTGAGATGACCTCGCTGCAGGGCAGCATGGGGCGCATCTACGCCCGCCACCAGGGCGAGTCGGATGCAGTCGCGGACGCCATCTTCGAGCACTGGCTGCCACGCAGCGCGGGCGATATCCTGCCGCAAAGCACGCCCGGCGTGTTGCTGGCCCTGGCCGACCGGCTCGATAGCCTGGTAGGGCTGTTTGCCGCCGGGCTGGCGCCGACTGCCACCGCCGATCCCTTCGCGCTGCGGCGGGCGGCGCTGGGCGTGGTCCAGATCGTGCTTGAGCGCGGCCTGGATCTCGATCTGCGCGAGGCGGTGCAGCGCGTGGCCGAAGTTCAGCCGCTTGATGTCAGCGAGGCGGTGCGGCGCGAGGTGGTAGACTTCATCATCGGGCGGCTCGACGTGCTGCTCCACGAACAGGGCTGGCCCCACGACGTGATCGCGGCGGTGTTGGCCGAGCAGGGGCACAATCCGGCGCGGGCGCTGCAAGGCGTGCGCGAGCTGGCCGCCTGGGTTGAGCGCCCGGACTGGCCGCCGATCCTCGATAATTACGCGCGCTGCGTGCGCATCACGCGCGGGGACGCGGAACGGTACGCGGTCGATCCGGCGCGCTTTGAGGACGACGCCGAGCGCGCGCTGTATGCGGCTCTGCAATCCGCCGCCGGGCAGCTCGCGCCCGATGACAATGTGGACGCGTTTCTGACCGCGTTCGAGCCACTGGTCCCGCTTATCCAGCGTTTCTTTGAGGCGGTGCTGGTCAACACCGAGGACGAGGCGCTCCGCCGCAACCGTCACGGGCTGTTGCAGGCGGTCGCTGCGCTGGCGGATGGCCGCGCCGACCTGAGCGAGCTGGCGGGGTTTTAAAAGAGCAGCTAAAAGCAGCGAAGAGCAGCCAGGAACAGCAAAAAGCAGCAAGAGCAGCAAAAGACAGCTAAGGGCAGTAAAAGCAGTGAGGAATGAGTAATCCCCGCTGCTTTTTGCTGCATCCCGCTGCATTTCACTCCCACTTACGCTGCATTTCGCCGCATCCAGCTGCCTTTCACCGTATTGCGCTGCCTCTAGCTGCTTTTCTCTGCCTTTCGCTGCTTTTAGCTTCCGCCGTTGACAACCACGCGCCCGTTTCTTACAATGAGGGACGTCGGGGCGGGAGCGCGGCAAGGCGCTTACCACTCCGTCCATCGTCGAGCGAGCGAAAGGTCACCTATGGTGCGCAGCGAGGTTCCTCAGCGCTAAGACCCCCTGGGCTGCTTGTGCTGACCTTGTCGCGCGCCACCTGACGTTTTGCTGCTTGCCGTCACATCACTTGGCCGACTTGCGCCGCACCGGGCCGTCCGGGGCGGCGTTTTTCGTTTGGCATTGCAGTGCACAGCCGGCAAGCAGCGTGGATCGACGAGAAGGGCAGACCCGTTATGCTAACTGTCTCCAACCTGAGCAAAACCTTCCCCGGCGCCGACGCGCCGATCCTCGACCGGATCAGCTTCACCGTCAACGCGGGCGAGCGCGCCGGCCTGATCGGCCCGAACGGCGCGGGCAAAACCACCCTGCTGCGCCTGATCGCAGGCGAGATCGCGCCGGACGCGGGCAGCGTTCAGTTCAACCCGCCCGCGCTACGCGTCGGCTATCTGGCGCAGGGGCTGAGCGTGCCGGATGAACGGACCGTGGGCGACGTGCTCTATCCGGACGCGGCGGCGCTGCGTGCTGCCGAAGCGGAGCTTGAGCGGCTGGCAGACGCGCTGGCCTCGGCCCCGGATGGCGCGCTGGATCGCCTGACGGCAGTGTACAGCGCCGCGCTGGATCGTCTCGAAAGGCTCAGCGCGCAGTTCGTCCCGGCGGCGGGCGAGCGGATCCTCGCCGGGCTGGGGCTGGCGGATGTCCCGCTGGACTGGCCGGCAGCAGCGCTCTCCGGCGGTCAGAAGACCCGTCTGGGGCTGGCCGCGCTGCTGGTGCGCGCTCCGCAGTTTCTGATCCTGGACGAGCCGACCAACCATCTCGATGTAACCGCGCTGGAGTGGCTTGAGGAATGGCTGGCGGGCTTCCCCGGCGGCGCGCTGATCGTCTCGCACGACCGCACCTTCCTCGACCAGACGGTGAACCGCATCATCGCGCTGGACGATCACACGCACACGGCGCGCGTCTTCGAGGGCACGTACAGCGACTATGCCGCAGCGGTGCGCTCGGAGCTGGACCGCCAGTGGGCGCGCTGGCGCGATCAGCAGGTGGAGATCGCGCGCTTGCAGAGCGACGTTCGGCAGACGATGGCACGCGCGGTCCGCAAAGAGAACGCGACCAAGGACAGCACGCAGCGGCGCTATGCCAGGAAAGTCGCCCAGCGCGCCAAGGCGAAGGAAACGCGCCTGCGCCGCTATCTGGAATCCACCGAGCGTGTCGACAAGCCGCGCCAGACCTGGTCGCTCAAACTCGACTTTGGCGATCTGCCGCCGACCGGGCAGGATGTCGTCTTCCTGGAAGACCTGGCGATCGGCTACGACCCCGCCGCCCCGCTGCTGCGCGATCTGACTCTGACGCTGCGGGCGGGCGAACGGGTCGCCGTGCTGGGTCCGAACGGTCACGGCAAGAGCACGCTGCTGAAGACGATTATCGGCCAGCTTCCACCCCTGGCCGGGCGCGTGCGGGTCGGCGCGAGCATCCGCATCGGCTATCTGGCGCAAGAGCAGGAGATCCTGGACCCGCACAGCACCGCGCTGGCGACCATCCTGGCCGAGGCGCCGCTCAACCACACCGACGCGCGCTCGTTCCTGCACTACTTCCTGTTCAGCGGGGACGACGTCTTCACACCGGTGCGCGATCTGAGCTACGGCGAGCGGGCGCGGTTGATGCTGGCGGTGCTGGTGGCGCGCGGCGCGAACCTGCTGGTGCTGGACGAGCCGATCAATCATCTCGACGTCCCCTCGCGGGAACAGTTCGAGCAGGCGCTGGCGGCGTTTCAGGGGAGCGTGCTGGCGGTGGTGCACGACCGCTACTTCGTGGACCGGTTCGCGACGACCGTCTGGCACATCGAAAACGGCACGCTGACCGGGCACGTCCGCGAGCCGCTGCTGGCGTGAGGCGCAAAAATCAGGGCGTGCAGTTGCTGAACCGCGCGCCCCGATTTTTCCTTCGCACAAAGGCGCGTCTGCTACTCCCACGCTTCCAGTCGCTTGACCACATCCGCCATGAACCAGTCGGCGGACGCGCCGTCCAGCACGCGGTGATCGAAGGTCAGCGTTAGATAGACCATCGGGCGCACGGCGATCGCGTCGTCGTCCAACACGACGACCCGCTTCTGGATCGCGCCCACGCCCAGGATGCCGGTCTGCGGCTGGT
>DYEN01000223.1 GCA_020725705.1 Anaerolinea sp. | reverse complement strand
GTCAACCATCTGGATTTCGGCGTGGAGCCAACGCTCAGCCACGGCTTGCAGGAGCTTCTGCAGCAGGGCGCGCGCCACGATCTGCCCAACGCGCGGGCCTTCATCGCCGGGTTGGAGCGGGTCGCCGTGCGCCACGGCTGGCACTTTCCGGGGGTGCACACCAGTCCGGCATTACAACAGGCGCGCCAGCAGATCCGCAGCGGGCTTGAACAACTGCGCAGCGGGCAAGAGGCGATGCGCCTGGCCCGCGAAAGTCTGCTCGAAGCGATGATCCTGGACGAGATCAACGAGGAACTCGAAGCGGAACTGCGCCGTCTGCTCAACCAGATCAACGTGGCGCTGAACCACCGGGTGATCCCGTGAACGGCGCACCAGGCCTGAAGGAGACGCCGCATGGCCGATCTCAAACAACAACTTGACGCACTGCGCGAGGCGGTGGAATCGCTCCCCGAGAGCGCCACTGCCAGCCAGATCGCCCAGTTGGAGAGCGAAGCGCGCAGCCTGCTCGCCCAGAGCAAAAACACGGTCTATGAAGCCACCGCCCGCGATCTGTTCGCCGAGCTTGCCAGGCGCAGCGCCCCGTCCAGCCCCGAATCGGCGCCGGTGCGCAGCCTGCTGCGGCGGGCACGGATCCGCATCGAGATCGCCGGCGACGAAGACGACGTGGACGAGGCCATCGACATTCTCGCCCAGGCGCTGGAGCACGATCCGCACAACCCGGAGACGCTCGAACTGCTGCGCGAGGCCGCCAGCCGCAGCCCGCACCTGGAGTTGAAGGTGCGCGGGTTGCTGGAGCGCTATGGCCTTGAGGCATCTCCCGCGGCTCCGCCGCCGTCGCCCGCCTCGGCTGACGCTCCACCCCCCACCGAGCGCCGCCGCCCGCCCGAGTCCGGCGCCAGCGCGCCCAGTTCGGACGGCACCACCGGGACGACCGCGGCGCTGCTCTCCGAGATCGCGCAGGCTTATTATTCAGGCGAATATCAGCGCACGGTCGATCTCGCCAACCGGGTGCTGGCCGAGGACCCGGACAACGCGCAAGCCCAGGAATACCGCCAGAAAGCGGAAGACAACCTGCTGCGGGGGGTAGTCCCCGATCATCGCATCCCGTTCGATGCGCGTGTTGCCTACAACCGGGCCAACTCGCTGGTGCGCGCGGGCAATTACGACGAAGCCGAGCGGCTCTATCGCGAGGCGCGCGATCTGGCAGCGCGGGCCGGCATCCCAAGCTGGAAAGACGTCGAGCAGGCGCTGCTGGATATTCAAGACCTGTCTCTGGCGCGCGAGCTGCTGGCCGAAGGGGATCGGCTGCTGGCAGCCGACGATTGGGACGGAGCGCTCCAGAAATACGAAGGGGCGCTGCGTGTGGTGCCGAACGACCCGCTCGCCCAGGAACGCATCGACCTAGTGCGCAGCGTTCGCCAGCAGTACGATCAGGCAACCGTCCAGCTCAACATGGCGTCCGGTTCGCTCCAAGACCGCGCCCGTGACCTGCAGGAAATCCACACCTTGCTGGCGAGCCTGCGCCAGCTTTTGCCGGGCAGTGAGCGTTTGAAGCGGCTGGTGCGCGAAGTCGAGGACCGTTCGGACAACCTGATCGCGCAGCTTTACACCCAGGCTCAGGGCGCCCTGACACGTGTCGAGTCGGCGACGGTACTCGAGGAAAAGCACCGTCTGACCATCGAAGCCGTGCGCGCCCTGGAGACTGCCGCCGAGCTTGAACCCACCAATGAAGAGATTACCGGCCTGCTGCAGCGCGCGCGGCAGAGCGAAGCCGATATGGCCGAAGCCCGCCACATTATCGAGCGGGCCTCGGCGCTGATCGCCCAGAACTACGAAAACGAGCTGAGCCAGGCGCGGAATATGCTGGCCGGGCTGCGCAGCTACGCACAGGATCCGCGCTATCGCATGATCGTCGCCGATCTGCTGGCACGCCACCTGGAGCGTGTCGAGGCCGCACTTGACGAGGAAGACCCGCAAACGGCCCAGCGCTGGCTTGAGCTGGCCAAAGACGAACCCTTCCGCATCCTGGGCCGGCGCACCGAGATCCTGCGCCTGGAAGAAGCCATCCGGCAGATGCGCCGCCGGCGCTACGTCGTGTGGACCGTGAGCGGAATCGTGATCCTGGTGGTGCTGGCAGCGGTTGCGCTGGCGACCCAACCGGCCTGGGGTCCGATCCTCAACCCGCCATCGCCGACGCCGACCTCAACGCCGACGATCACGCCGCTGCCGTCGCCGACGCCGACGGAGACACTGACGCCCACGGCGACGGACACGCCAACCGCCACCTGGACGCCGAGCGCCACCCCTACGCCGACCGACACGCCGACACCCACAGATACGCCGACGCCGACCTGGACACCCAGCATCACGCCCACGCCGACCGACACGCCGACACCCACAGATACGCCGACGGCGACCTACACGCCCAGCATCACGCCCACACCGGCGATTCTGTGCATTGTGTTCCCGAACCAGAACGTGAACGTGCGGTCGCAGCCCAGCCCGGTCGCCCGCCAGATCTCGGTCGGGATGCAGGGGCAACGCATGGATGTGCTCGCGCAGGATCTTGGCAACGACAACCAGCGGTGGTACCGCGTGCGGTTCCAAGTCGAGGATTCGACCATCATCGGCTGGGTGCGCGCCGATCTGGTCATCGAAGCCGGCGAGGGATGCCCCCCGTTCCGGCCATAGTGAGGGTTAAAAACACGCCGGTCGCTGGATGCAGCGACCGGCATTGTGGGTCGTAGAAGACTTGAACTTCTGACCTCGTCGATGTCAACGACGCGCTCTAGCCAACTGAGCTAACGACCCGACGAACAACATTATAGTAACACTCCGCCGGTTTGACAAGGGTGGACCAGATTGGTTTAGCGATTGTTTCCGGCTGCCCATCCCCACAGCCAGCCGCGCCCGTTTTCACCATCTCCGGCTGGCACATGCTATAATGCAGCGGATGGAGCGCCAGACATAGGTCAGCCAAGATGCCGGAATTATCCCAAGACACATGGCTCTACGCCGCTGGCGGGCTGTTTGCGTTGGCGATACTGCTGTTCGTGGTATCGCTGCATCTCTTCCGCCGCAGCCGGCGCGATGTGTTCTGGCGCCGCCGCCGCGAGGCCGGTCAGCGCGGCTGGCGGATCTTTATGCTGGCGTTTGTGCTGCTGGTCTTCAGCGGGCTGATCTGCGGCAGCACGCTGCTGGCTCGCATGATGATCGAGGACGCTGCCGAGGACGCGACTACTTCACCCACGCCGCACCTGGCTGCCGGGGCGACGCTGACACCTGCTCTGATCCTGCCGTCCGATACCCTTGAGCCGGTGGCGGCGATCCTGCCCACCGACACGCCGACCAGCGTCGTACTGGCGCTGGAGTCGCCCACGCCCGCCCCGCCGGAGCCAACCGCTACGTCCGCCCCGGCCAGCGCCGTCCTGCCGACCAACCCACCCCCGGCAACCGTCATCGTTGTTGTGACGGCCACGCCGGGTGGCACGCCCACCCAGACACCATTCCCGACCTTCACGCCGAACGGCCGACCCCTGGCCTCGGATGTGACTCCCGCGCCGAACGCCCGCCTGCAAATCACCGCGCTCGACGACGAAGTCTCCGCGTCGCTGCTGCCGGTCAATCCGTCCACAACCTTCCAGGCCGGGATCGAGCGCATCTACCTCTTCGTGACCTTTGAGAATATGACGCAGGGCGTGCTGTGGCGGCGCGAGCTTTACCGGGATGGCCAGCTTATCGACGGCAGCAGCTATCTGTGGGGCCTGCCAACCAGCGGGCGCACGTCGTTCTTTTTCGGCAGCGATACCGGCTTCGGGCCGGGAAGCTATGAGGTGCGGCTTTACCTGGGCAACAGCACCACCCCGGTCAGCCGCATGGCCTTCACCATCGCCGAACCCGACGCGGAATGAACCCCTCGTCCCACCGGCCAGCGCGATCCGTCATCGTCCTGGCCGTCGCCGCGGGCCTGGCGCTACGCCTGGCTCTGCTGCACGGCGCGGGCTGGCGCTACGATTACGATGAGGGCATGGTCGGCCTGCAAGCCCTGCACATCCTCGACGGCGAGCGCCCCGTCTTCCATCCCGGCCAGCCTTACCTGGGGGCGCTTGAGTCGTATGCCATCGCGTTGGTCTTCGCGCTGGCCGGTCCGGGCGCGGCCACACTCAAGATAGTTCCCTGGCTTTTGTCCGGCGCGTATATCGCCCTGACAGGCTGGCTCGGCCGGCGGGTGTTTGGCCCGCGCGCCGGAGCATTCAGCGCTGTGCTGGCCGCGCTGGCCCCGGCCTATCTGCTGGTCACCGGGCTGAAAGCCTGGGGGGCCACCGCCGAAACGCTTGCGCTCGGCAGCCTGCTGCTCGTCCTGACGACCTATGTCACCGACTTCACCCGGTCAGCGCCTGAGCGCGCGCGAGCGCTGGTGGTCCTGGCGGGGGTTGGCGGCGTGGCGTTTTGGGTGTCGTGGCTGATCGCGTTCTACACGCTCCCCGTCGCGCTGATTGTGATCGTGTGCGGGCGGGATGTGTTGCGGCGCCGGGGCCGGGTGGCGGCTTTGGCATTCTTCCTCGGCAGCCTGCCGTTCTGGGTCTACAACCTGCGGCACGGATTCTCAACCTTTACCTTCCTGCTCAGCAGCCAGGGAGATACCTGGGGAAACACCTGGGCGGTGTTCGACCACCTGACCTATGATCTGGCGCCGCGCATGGTCAGCGGGGATCCGGCCTGGCGCGTGCTAAGCTGGCCGGCGATCTGGTGGCTCCAGATCATCTACCAGGGTGCGCTGATCGGCCTGATCGTTGCCGCCTGGCGGAGCCGTCGTCGCCCCGCAGCGCCGGGCCGCTGGCTACTGGCGCTGTTTGCGCTGCTTTTGCCCGCGATCTACTGGCTCAGCGGCTACGGCAACCACGCCCTGAACGGGTTCGGCTTCGACGCCACCGGGCGCTATGTGCTGATGATCCACAGCGTTATGCCGGTCGGCGTTGGGGCGCTGGCCGACTGGCTGACACGGCGACGCGGCATCTGGCGGGCGGCAGCCACCGCCGGCCTTGCCAGCGTGCTGACCCTCAATCTGCTGGGTGCGCTGCGGCTTGACCCGGTCCGCGCTTGGACCTCGCCCTATTACACCCGCCAGCCGGCCACCCTCGCCCCGCTGATCGAGGTGCTCGATGCACACCACATCCGGCATGTGTGGACGGACGTCGGTGTAGCGCATGTGCTCATGTTTGAGACCCAAGAGCGTATCCTGGCGGCAGACTGGTATGACATTTTCGGCGCGGGCGGGATCGTGCGCTTCCCCGACGTGCCGCTCGCCATCGAAGCCGCCGAGCGCGTCGCGTTCGTCGAGGTGATCCTGCCCGGTCAGACCGAGACCCTCTTCGAGCGCGCCTTCGACGACCTGGGCGTGCCCTACACCGCCCTGCGCCCCACGCCAGATGTCCTGGTGATCATCCCCGCCGTCCGCGTGGATCCGGCCTTGCTCGGCGATGGCATCGGCTATCAGTTTTGACGACGATGTCCGGACTTCTCGCCGTGTCAAAACTGCCAAGATCGCCTACTTGCCTGTTTCAAGACCATTTGTACAATTCAGAACAATAAGCGTCCTGTAGCATGCGCGCGCAGGGCGCTCCAACAGCGAATCGACCGCCACCCTGGGCGCGAGGGTAGTTCCACACATCTGCGCTGTAATCGCTTGGAGGAGGCGAACCCATCGATGAGTATCAGCCAACTTGCCCGCACGATTAAGGAGTCGCCGACGCTGGCCCTCAACGAAGCGGCGCGCATACTCCGTGAACGCGGCGAGCCGATTATCCACCTGGGGATCGGGGAGCCGAAGAACAAGGTCCCCATCACGGCCATTCTCAGCTCGGCGGCCAAACTGAAGAACGGCGACATCAAATACGCGCCATCAGACGGGCTGCCCTCGCTGAAAAAGGCCGTCATTCGCTACACCGAAGAGAACTACGGGCGGCTTGTCGCGCCGGAGAACGTGATTATCTCTTCGGGTGACAAGCAGGCCCTCTACAATTTGCTCTTTGCGATCACCGACCCGCAGGACGAGATCATTCTGCTGGCCCCCTACTGGGTCAGCTATCCTGAAATGGTGCGCATGGTGTACGGCATCCCGGTCATTGTGACGCCGGAAGATGGCTCGTTCATCCCCCGTTTTGAGGAGATCGAGCGCGCCATCAGTTCGTACACCAAGGCGATCATCGTCAACAGCCCGAACAACCCATCCGGCGCGATCTACCCGCCTGACTTGATCGGCCAGTTGGTCGAGCTGTGCGAGAGCCGCGGCATCTACCTGATCATGGACGACATTTACCACAAGCTCGTGTTCGACGGGCATCACGCGCCGTCGGCCTACCAGTTCACAACTCGCGACGTCGAGGAGTCGCACATTGTGCTGGTGAACGGCGTCTCCAAGCTGTATGGGATGACCGGCTTTCGCATTGGCTGGGCAGTCGGCCCGCGGCGCCTGGTCGAAGTCATGACCGCCATCCAGGCACAGACCACATCCTGCCCGGCAGTGGTTTCGCAGGCCGCCGCCGAGGGCGCCCTGACCGGTGTGCAGAGCTTTGTCGAAGATCTGCGGCTGACCATTCAGAACAACCGGGATGTGATGATCAGCGAGCTGCAGAGCTTCTCCGGGGTGCGCGTCGAGAAACCGCTGGGAACCTTCTACTGCCTGCCCGACTTCCGCGCCTATAGCTCGAATTCGGTCGAGCTGGCAACCTTTTTGCTCAACAAGGCGCTTGTGGTGACCGTGCCCGGCGCCCCGTTCGGTATGGAAGGCTACCTGCGGCTGAGCTACTCGGGCTCGGTCAAGGAAATCACCGAAGGCATCGACCGGATGAAATGGGCGCTCGACCCGAACTCACCGAACGAGATCTATATTGGCGACCGCAAAATGGTCAGGGACTGGCTATGAATAACCTGCTCAACATCAAGACGCCCGCCCAGGATCAGGCGCGCGAGCTGAAAAGCGATTTCGGGCTGCTGCACCAGGGTCTGGCTAATCTGAACACAGTTTACTGGAACCTGCCCACCGAGGCGCTGGTCGAGGAAATTATCTTCCGCCGCGAGGGCATGATCACCCACCAGGGGCCGGTAGTAGTCAACACCGGCAAGCATACAGCGCGTGCCGCCGCCGATAAGGTCATCGTGCGCGAGCCAAATAGCGAAGAGCACGTCTGGTGGGGCGAGTACAACCGCCCGATGTCCGCCGAAAAGTTCTCTGAACTGTTCGCGCGGCTCCAGGGCTATCTGCAGGGGCGCGACCTGTTCGTCCAGGATTGTTACGTCGGCGCGGATCCGAACTACCGCCTGCCGATCCGCATCGTGACCGAGCTGGCCTGGCACAGCCTGTTCGCGCGCAACATGTTCATCACGCCCACCAACCGCGAAGAATATCGCCAGCACGTCCCGGACTTCACCGTCATCTGCGCGCCGTCCTTCCAGGCATCCGAGACGATTGACGGGACGCGCACGCCAACCGTCATCGCCCTCAGCTTCGAGCAGCGCATGTGTATCATCGCCAATTCGGCCTATGCCGGCGAGATCAAGAAGGCGATTTTCACCGTCATGAATTACCTGCTGCCGCTGGAAGGGGTTATGACGATGCATTGCTCGGCCAATGAAGGTCCTGACGGCGACACCGCGCTCTTCTTCGGCCTGAGCGGCACCGGAAAGACAACGCTCTCGGCGGACCCGTCACGGGGGTTGATCGGCGACGACGAACACGGGTGGAGCGACGACGGGATCTTTAATTTCGAGAACGGCTGCTACGCCAAGGTCATTGCGCTTTCGCCCACTGCCGAACCGCAAATCTACGCCGCGACCCGCCGCTTTGGCACGATCCTGGAAAATGTGGTGGCCGATCCGCTCACCCGCCACATCGATCTCAACGACGACCGCCTGACCGAGAACACGCGCGCTTCGTACCCGCTGACGTTCATCGAGAACGCGGTGCCGTCGAAGATGGGCGGCCACCCGCGCAACATCGTCCTGCTGACCTGCGACGCGCAGGGCGTGATGCCGCCCATCGCCCGGCTGACGCCCGATCAGGCGCTCTATCACTTCATCTCCGGCTACACCTCGAAAGTGGGCGGCACAGAGATCGGCCTGGGCGAGGAACCGCAGATCACGTTCAGTACATGCTTTGGCGCTCCGTTCATGGTGCACCATCCGGCAGTCTATGCGGATCTGCTCAAGCGTAAGATCCTGCGCTATGGCTCGCAGTGCTGGTTGCTCAACACGGGCTGGACCGGCGGACCATATGGCGTTGGCAAGCGCATCAGCATCCGCCACACGCGCGCCCTGCTCAATGCTGCGCTGGCCGGGCAGCTCAACGACGTCGAGTATCGTGAGGATCCCGTCTTCGGCTTTCAGGTGCCGGTCCACTGCCCCGGCGTGCCGGACGACATTCTGCAGCCGTCCAGCGCGTGGCCGCGCGAAGAGGATTACTGGAAACGGTATCGGCAGCTTGCCTCGCGCTTCGCGGATAACTTCCGCAAATTCGCGGCGCAGTGCCCGCCCGAAGTCCGCGAAGCGGGGCCGCGCCTGTAATATCCTCTGCGACAGTCTGCCTTCTTGGCCGCTCCGGGTCAGGTGACCTATTGTGAAATGGGCCACCTGACCCACCCCAAAACACCCTATCTATCTCATGCCGTGCAATCGTTTTCCTCATATGCTCTTAGTTGACTAGAGAGGCATGCGGCCTTCACAACCGAAGGGCGTTACTCTGCGACAACGGAATAGCTGGCGCAGGTTTCAGGCAGTGTGCGTTCGCGAAGGGGCACTGCCGGAATCATCGTGTCTGGTTGGCGTGCCGCAGCCGAGCGGGTCTCGGACAGCGAAGAAGGTCTTGATGCTGAAGGGTTCGGATCTCATTGGTGTTCCGGTGGTTGCGTCTGATAGCGGCAAGGCGTTTCATCAGACGCAAGATATTATTGTCTCGCTGGAACACCAGCGCCTCGCAGGCTTTCTGATCGCAAAAGGCGGCTGGGCCGGGCACGCACAGGTCGTTCCCTGGTCCGAAGTGCTCTCGGCCAGCCCCAGCGCGATCGTCGTGCGTTCCGGCGGTTCTGTCGTCGATGCGCGCAGCGTGCCAGAGCTGCAGCGCATCCTCGAGTCCGATCGGCGGCTACGCGGCACGCGCGTGTGTACCACGGATGGGATTGAACTGGGCACCATCACCGACCTGTTCTTCAGCCGGAAAACGGGTGAAATGCAGGGCTATGAAGTATGCGGGCGGCTGCTGGGCGAAGCCACGTCACACTGTGTCTTCCTATCCGTCACCTACTCCCTGAACCTTGAGGGCCGGACAGCGTGGGTCCCGCCGGACGTGATCGCGGTCGTGAAACGCCAGATCGAAAGCGCGCGGCAGGTCGATCTGACGCAGCCGAAAGCGAATAACCGGCCGAGCTACCACGCGCGCGGTGATATCCGCGATTCCCGGCTGATGAGCCTGGCCGGGCTAGCCCGTGGCAAGCATTTGCTGTGGGATATCCGCAGCCCGGAAGGCTACCTGATTGCCGCGCGCGGCCAGCAGGTCACGGAGGCTATGCTTCAGCGGGCAGTGGCCCAGAATCGCCTGCGCGAGCTGCTGCGCGCCGCAGGCGTGACCATGAGCGAGCGCCAAGAATCTCCGGATAACCGTCCGTGAACACGCCGAACCCGGCTCCCGAATGCCCCAACAAGCGAGCTACCAACCGGGATCATGCAGCAAGGCGCGTCGTCGCCTCGCGATCCCGATCCTGTTTTGAGATAATCTGCATATCGCGGCTCGAACCGGATTACCTCATCGACCGAGACCGGAACGCTGCATGAACCGTATCCTGCTGCTCTTGAGCCATCCGCACCATCGTCTCCGTCTGGCCGACTGGCTCAGCGTGCGCTACGACGTCATTATTCCCGACGAGTCGCAGCCCCTGCCCCATTTCTTTGATCTGTGCATCGTTGATGCCGACGGATTATCCGAGTACGGCGTCTGGCTGAAAGCTCGCAAGGAAGAGGCATATCCCGTTTCGCTGCCGATCCTGTTCCTGGGTTCGGGCACAGACCTGATGGAGCGGGTTCCCCGCCCGGCCTGGCAGATCGTCAACGAGCTGCTGGCTGAAGATGCTGAACAGATCGAGGCCCAGTTCCGCTTGGCGAGCTTGCTCGAGAACCGCCAGACCACGCTGGAGATGAAGCGCCAGCACGAACAACTGCTCTTTACCAGCAAGGCCATCGAGAGCATTAGCGACGGTATCACAATCGCAGACATCAACGGCACGGCGATCTACAATAATCAGGCGTTCATCAACCTCTACGGCTACACCGTAAACGAACTGAACGTACGCGGCATCCCGGCGTCCCTATTCGTCGATCCACAGATAGCCCAAGAGATCTTCACCACCATGCGCAATGGCCACACGTGGAGTGGTGAAGTGGAGCTGATGACGAAGGATGGCCGCGTCGTCCCGACCCTCATGCGGGCCGACAGCATCAAGGACGAGGCGGGAGAGCATGTCGGGCTGATCAGCGTGTGCACCGACATTACCGAGTATAAGATGGTTCAGGCCGCCGAACACCGCCAGCGCGTTCTGGCTGAGGCGCTGCGCAACATCGCGACGGCCCTGACCAGCACGCTCGACCTTGACGAAGTTCTCAAGCGTATCCTGACGAATATTGGCCGTGTCGTCCCGCACGACACCGCCTACATCATGCTGATCGAAAACGGCGAGGCGCGGGTCGTGCGATCGCACGGATTCCGCGAGCGCGGGCTTGAGGAATGGCTCACCAGCCGGCGCTATCGCGTCGATCAGACGCCGGAGCTGCTCCAGATGGCTGTCAGCGGCCAGCCGGTCGTAACACCCACCTTCGACGGCGAGTGGTACGCAGACAAGCCCGAGGCCATGCGCCAGCTTCGCTCGTATACCGGCGCGCCGATCCGCCTCAAGGGCAACACCATTGGCTTTCTGCATCTGCACAGCGAGACTCCGAACTTCTTCACCGTGGTGCACGCCGAGCGCCTGCAGGCGTTCGCCGACCAGGCCGCGATCGCGCTGCAAAACGCGCAGCTTCACGAAAAGGCTCAGGCTCTCGCCGTGCTCGAAGAACGCCAGCGCCTGGCGCGCGACCTGCACGACGCCGTTAGCCAGACGCTGTTCTCCGCCGCCGTGATCGCCGAGGCGCTGCCGCGCTTGTGGGATCGCCAGCCGGAGCGCGCCCGGCAGCAGCTTGACGAACTGTACCGCCTGACGCGCGGCGCACAGGCCGAGATGCGCACGCTGCTGATGGAGCTGCGCCCCTCAACGCTGCTCGAAGCCAGCCTCGAAGAACTGCTCCATCAGCTTACCGGGGCAGTCACAGGGCGCACCCGGATGAAGGTTTCCGTGGAGGTCGAAGGCGACCTGGATATTCCGGGCGACGTGCAAACGGCGTATTATTACATCGCGCAGGAAGCCTTGAACAACATTGTCAAACATTCGCGCGCGAGCCAGGTGCAGATCCACCTGATCAGCACCCCCGACGCGATCACCCTGCACATTGCGGATGATGGCCGGGGGTTCGAGGCGAACCAGGTCGCGCCCACGTCGCTCGGCCTGGGCATCATGCGCGAGCGAGCCGGCGCCATTGGCGCATCTTTGGAGGTCGATAGCACACCGGGACAGGGAACACGGATTACCGCGATTTGGCGTTCTCAAAGCGGAAGGCAAAAGGGGGCAGCATGAGCGAGGTGAAAACTATTCGAGTGATGATCGTCGATGACCATGATATGGTTCGTAGCGGTCTGGCCGTCTTTCTGGACACCTGCGACGATCTGGAGCTGGTGGCCGAGGCGTCAAGCGGCGAAGAAGCCGTCCGGCTGTGCGCCGAACTCCGGCCCGACGTGATCTTAATGGACTTGATCATGCCGGGCGAGTTGGATGGCGTCGCCACCACGCGGGTGATCAAACAAACCTTTCCGGAGACACAGATCATCGCGCTGACCAGTTTCAAGGAGAAAGAGCTGGTGCACGAGGCGCTCCAGGCCGGAGCCATCGGGTATTTGCTTAAAAACATCTCAATCGACGAACTGTCAACCGCCGTGCGTAATGCCCACTATGGGAAGTCGACCCTGGCACCAGAAGCCACCCGCGCGCTGATCGAAGCCGCCACGCAGCCCCCTGCGCTCGGCCACGACCTGACCGAGCGCGAGCTAGAAGTGCTGGCGCTGATGATCGAAGGGCTGAACAACCGCCAGATCGCCGACCGGCTCACGATCAGCCGCTCGACAGTCAAGAATCACGTCAGCAATATTCTGTCCAAGCTGGAGGCGAACAGCCGCACCGAAGCGGCAACACTTGCCGTGCAGCACCGCCTGGTCAAGTGACCTAGCCGGAAACGCGCTGCCTGTCCCATAACCATCTCCTCCGCCCGTCCCATGCGCGCCAGGGGCGAACATTCTAGACTGGCTGCATCGAAGCATGGAGCGCGCCGCCCTGGCATGGCAACCTGCCGGCCATGCTCGCCGGAGCGAACGGCAGCGCGCAATGCACACACGGAGGTCACAGATGGCACACGACCTGACAGGCAAACGAGTCGCGATTTTGATCGCGAACGGCTTTGAACAAGAGGAAATGACCCGGCCCCGCCGGGCGCTGCACGACGCGGGCGCGACCACCTATATTGTGTCGCCCGAGGCAGAGAAAGTGCGCGGCTGGGATCACACCGACTGGGGTGAGTCGTTCTCGGTGGATGTCCCCCTCGATCAGGCCAATCCCGACGACTATGACGCGCTGCTGTTGCCGGGCGGCGTGATGAACCCGGACAACATGCGACGCAATCCACAGGCTCAGGCGTTTGTGCGCGCGTTCTTCGACGCCCGCAAGCCCGTTGCCGTGATCTGCCACGCACCCTGGATGCTGATCGATGCCGGTGTCGCCGGCGGACGCAGGCTGACGTCGTACCACACGATCCAGATGGACCTGAAGAACGCGGGCGCCAACTGGGTCGATCAGGAAGTCGTGGTTGACAACGGGCTGGTCAGCAGCCGCAAGCCGGACGACATCCCGGCCTTCAACGACAAGATGATTGAAGAATTCGCCGAGGGGCGGCACTAAGCTGCCCGGCGAAGATCAGCGAGAACAACAGAGGGCAGGCCATGTGCCTGCCCTTTGGCTGTCACACATCGCGGCGCAGGCGGCGCGCCAGACAACGAATTAGCAACCTATCAGGTGGCGTTTGTGCAGATTGTAATTTGCTCGGGCCTGAACTTTTATGTTACGATTTTTGCACGTCTGGGCGATGGTGAGCGATAGCTTAGCCGGGCGCTTTCTCCTTATCCTGACGCTGATCACCTGAGAGATCTTTAGCCGTTGACCCCATCTCGGACTCTCCGCTTTGATCGCCTGCTCGACCTCCTGATGCCTGTTTTGGCGACTGTGGTTGCGCTGCTGATCGGCGCGGTGATGCTTGTTCTGATGGACGCGGACCCGATCCGGGCCTATCGGGCGCTCTATGAGGGGGCATTTGGCACCAAGAACGCAGTCGCAGACACTCTAATCAAGGCAACGCCGCTCCTGCTCGTGGGCATCGGCATCTGCATCAGCTTCCGCGGCGGGGTTATCAACATCGGCGGCGAAGGGCAGATGATCGTCGGCGG
>DYEN01000222.1 GCA_020725705.1 Anaerolinea sp. | reverse complement strand
TGGTCGGCCTTGGTCTTCGGTTCGATGGCGACCGCGATCACCGGCTCCGGGAACTCGATGGTTTCCAGCACAATCGGTCGCTGCTCGTCCGAGAGCGTTTCGCCGGTGAAGGTGTCTTTCAGACCGAGAGTCGCGGCAATGTCTCCTGCCCGCACCTCGTCGATGTCCTCGCGGCGATCCGCAAACATGCGCACTACGCGCCCGACCCGCTCGCGGCGCCCTTTCGTCGTGTTGAGCACGGTCGTGCCGGCGCGGATGACGCCGGAATAAACGCGGAAGAACGCCAGCCGTCCCACAAACGGATCGCTGATGATCTTGAACACCAGCGCGGCCAGCGGTTCGTCATCCGAGGCGTGGCGCTCTTCAACCTCGCCCGTCTTCGGATTGATTCCCTGGATCGCCGGGATGTCGAGCGGCGAGGGCAGGTAGTCGACGATAGCGTCGAGCAGAAGCTGCACACCGCGGTTGCGCAGGGCTGAACCAAGCAGCACCGGCTGAACCTGATTGCGGATGGTAGCCCGGCGCAGCGCCGCGATCAGTTCCTCGTTGGAGATCTCCTCTTCCGAGATAAACTTCTCGGTGAGTTCCTCGTCCGTCTCGGCAATCTGCTCGACCATAAGGGCGCGGGCGGCCTGTGCCGCATCCAGCGCATCGGCCGGGATCGGATGCCGCTCAATCGCCGTGCCGAGGTCGTCGCCGTAGGTGAGCAGCTCCATCTTCATCAGGTCGATAATGCCCTGGAAGTCGGCGCCTTCACCGTAGGGCATCTGGATCGGGATCGGATTGCCGTTCAGGCGATCGACAATCATCTGGACGCAGCGCTTGAAGTCCGCCCCGACGCGATCCATCTTGTTGACGAAACAGATACGCGGAACGTGATACTCGTTTGCTTGGCGCCAGACGGTTTCGGACTGCGGTTCGACCCCGGCGACACCGTCGAAGACGACCACGCCACCATCCAGCACGCGCAGGCTGCGCTGCACCTCGGCGGTGAAGTCGACATGGCCGGGCGTGTCGATCAGGTTGATCTGGTGGCCGCGCCAGCTAGCCGTGATCGCCGCTGCCATGATCGTAATGCCCCGCTCGCGCTCCTGGTCCATATAGTCCGTGGTCGCGGCGCCCTCGTGCACCTCACCCATGCGGTGAATCTTGCCGGCATAGTAAAGCACACGCTCGGTAGTCGTGGTCTTCCCGGCGTCGATATGGGCGATGATGCCGATGTTGCGGACCATTCGCAGGTCCTGGGCAAGCTCGTCAGCGGCTTTCTTGGCCATGATGATTCTGTCTTGCTATTCTGTCTGAACTACCAGCGATAGTGGGCGAAGGCCCGGTTGGCTTCCGCCATGCGATGCGTGTCTTCTTTCTTCTTGATCGCCGATCCCTGACCCGCGGCGGCGTCCAGAAGTTCGGCAGCGAGCTTTTCGGACATGCTGCGGCCACCGCGCGCGCGGGCTGCGGCCAGCAGCCAGCGCATCGCCAGCGATAGCGCGCGGTCAGGGCCGACCTCGACCGGGACCTGGTAGGTGGAGCCGCCCACACGGCGCGGCTTGACTTCCAGGACCGGCGTGGCGTTGCGCAGCGCCTGCTCGAAGACCTCGATCGGGTCGCGCTTGCTGCGTTGTTCAATCAGTTCGAATGCGTCATACAGCACACGCGTGGCGGTGCTTTTCTTGCCGCCACGCATCATCCGGTTGATGAACATGGCGACCCGCGTGTTGTTGTATTTCACGTCCGGTTCGACGACCCGTCTGGGTGGGCTTGACCGTCTCGGCATGACTTCTTCTCTCCGGAACTACGACTTAGGTTTCTTGGCGCCGTACTTGCTGCGCCCCTGCTGACGCTTGGCGACACCATCCGAGTCGAGCGTGCCGCGCACGATGTGATAGCGCACGCCCGGAAGGTCCTTCACACGGCCACCGCGGACCAGCACGATGCTGTGTTCCTGCAGGCCATGACCCTCGCCAGGGATGTAGGCGCTCACCTCGATGCCGTTGCTCAAGCGCACGCGCGCCACTTTGCGCAGCGCCGAGTTCGGCTTCTTGGGCGTCATAGTCTTGACCTGGGTGCAGACCCCGCGCTTCTGCGGGGCGCCCTTGGGCCGGCGGATGCGCCGCTGCGAGAACGAGTTAAAGGTGAACTGCAGCGCCGGCGCCTTGCTCTTCTTCTTTTTCGGTTGACGACCCTTGCGAACGAGCTGGTTGATCGTCGGCATTCCAAGCCTCCAAACTAATGCCAGTGCCTCTGGCGACTTCTCCTTAAACTTGGCGCAACAACGGGTGATTGCTCACCCGTCTATGTTCTTACACAACGTGAGGCCATCAAAGACTACGGCACGATGGCCTCACGTACGATGACGCATCAATTCGGTCGCCAGCGCCCTGTCCGGCAGGGTTAGCGCCGCCCGATATACTCCGATTAGCCCGAAAATATTAACATCTCGCCTGGGGGCTGTCAAGGCTGAGTCTCGGCTGTTGGCGCCGGATTCTCTGGCTGCAGATTGTCGGGCGGATCGTGCTGGCGTGGTGTGTGCGGCGCGCCGCCCTTTGCGCCGCTCACCCGATTCGTTACAATCGGTAAGCGAAACGCGATTGATGTTATGGAGTCAGGTGCAGCGCATGGCACTTCGAAAGATTATCACACCCGAAAACCCAGTCCTGCGGAAGAAAGCGCACAAAGTCACCCGCTTTGACGACCCCAAGCTGCAGGAACTGATTGACGACATGATCGAGACGATGCACGCTGCGCCTGGGGTGGGTCTGGCCGCGCCGCAGGTCGAGGTCAGCCAGCGTGTCATTGTGGTTCAGCTTCCGGACGATGAGGAATCGGTTCAGGAATACGGGAAAGACGCGGGTGTCCTGTATGCCCTAATCAACCCTGAGCTGGTGCGCGTCTCGGATGAGATGGTTGATGGCATCGAAGCCTGCCTCTCGATTCCGGGCTACTACGGGAACGTCAACCGCCACGAAGCGGTAACCGTGCAGGGATTCGACCGGCACGGTAAGAAGGTGCGCGTCAAGGCCAAAGGCTGGCTGGCGCGTGTCTTCCAGCACGAGATCGATCACCTGGACGGCATCCTCTATATTGATCGCGCCACCGAGATCTGGCGCGTCGGCGAAGAGGACGAAGCCGACGCGCCAGTTGAGCAAGCCGCACCCGAAACCAGCACGGGGCAGGGCGGTTCGACCTGATACGGTTTGCCGGTGCCTGAATCTACAGCGCCCGTGCCCTGCGCAGGGCGTTTCTTTTCGATTGCACCTAGAACGAATGTTCGCTATAATATGATTGTAGATTGGCCGGGGTGGGCGATGGACGGACACGATCTCCTTTCTGCGCTGGCAGGAACCGCCGACTTTGAAGCTGCGGGCGACGCGCCGCGCAGCGGGCCACCCGCACGCGCGCGACGTATCCCACCGGATCTCAGCGGCTGCATCACGCATGTGATCGCCGGCAGTCGCAAGATGCCGGTGCTCAAGGCGATGACGACGACGGCCTGCGAGCGCGACTGCTTCTATTGCCCCTTCCGCGCCGGGCGCTCGGCCATGAAGCGCGTTAGGTTCACGCCGGATGAGCTGGCGAGCGGGTTCATGGCGCTCTACCGCGCCGGAGCGGTCGAGGGGATGTTCCTGTCGTCCGGCGTGGTGCGGGGCGGCGTGACCACGCAGGACGCCATCCTCGACACCGGCGCGATCTTGCGGCGCAAGTACGGTTTCCGCGGCTATCTCCACCTGAAGCTGATGCCCGGTGTCGAGCGCGATCAGGTGCGCGAGGCGATGCGCCTGGCGACTCGCGTCTCGATCAACCTGGAAGCGCCCAACGCGACCCGCCTGGCACGCATCGCGCCGGGTAAGCAGTTCGAGCAAGAATTGCTGACACCGCTGCGCTGGGTCGAGGAACTGCGCCGCGATCCTGACGCCGGACTGCGGGCGAGCAGCACGACCGAGCTGGTCGTCGGCGCGGCGGGCGAATCTGATCTGGAGCTGCTCAGCATCACCGATCATCTGTTCCGCCAGCTTCGCCTGGCGCGGGTGTACTACTCTGCCTTCCGGCCTGTCCCCGAAACGCCGCTAGCCGATCTGCCCGCGACCGATCCCCTGCGCGAACTGCGCCTCTATCAGGCCAGCTTCCTGCTGCGCGATTACGGGTTCGAGCTGGAAGACCTGCCCTTTACCGGCCAGGGCGATCTCCCGCTCCACGTTGATCCCAAGCGCGCCTGGGCGGATCAGATCCTTGTGCACCAGCCGGTCGAGATCAACCGGGCCAGCCGCGCCGAACTGCTGCGCGTGCCGGGCATCGGCCCGCAAAGCGCCGACCGGATTCTCAAAGCGCGGGTCGAGGGCCGGCTGCGCACGCTGGCCGACCTGCGCCACATCGGCATCCGCGCCGTGCAGCGTGTGGCGCCCTATGTGCTGCTGGATGGCCGCCGCCCGGTCGAGCAGCCGCGCCTGTTCTGACCACCGGGTAGCGTGACCGGAGAGCGCCAGGGCGGTTGCGTCCCCTGGGGCGCGGGGTACAATCGCCACGCGTCTTCGCCTGCTCGGAGCACTGCTCGCGACCATGTCCGGTCTGTACGCCAACCCTTCATCCCGCCGGTTGCTTGCCCTGCTGGTTGTGCTGGCGCTGGGGTGGGCGCTGCGCGTCCACGCCCTTGAGACGCGCAGCCTGTGGGCCGACGAGGGCTGGACGCTTGTCCTCACTCAGGGGTCGACTCTGGCCGACGTCACCCGCACGCTGGCAGCAGATCAGCATCCCCCGCTGTACTTCGCCGCATTCCGTGTCTGGCGCACCCTCACCGGCGAGTCCGAATTCGCGCTGCGCTTCTTCAGCGTGCTGATCAGCATCGTTGGCGTTGCGGCGATCTATCAGTTTGGGCGCAGCCTGTTTCATCCGCTGGCAGGCCTGCTGGCCGCGCTTCTACTGGCGCTGGCGGACAATCACATCGATCTGGCGCAAGAGGTGCGCCACTACAGCCTGCTGGCAACGCTGGCGATCGTCTCCAGCATCTTCTACGTGCGCTGGTGGCGCGCGCCGTCCAGAGCGAACCGGGTTGGATACGTCCTGGCGACACTGGCGATGCTCTATACGCATTATCTGGGCGCGTTTGTGCTGCTGGCGCAGGGCGTGCATTTTGTGCTGTTCGCGCGAGGGCGCCGCCGCTGGCTGGAAGGCGTGTTCCTCTTTGGCGCGATCGCGCTGGGCTTTTTGCCCTGGCTGCCGGTTGTGATCGATCAGAATCGGGTGCGCTGGGATGACCCGCTCTACTATCGCAACTCGCTTCCTAACAGTCCGGAGACCTACCGGGTCGTGCGGACATCGCTGCTTGGCAGCCACTACGGCCTGATGCTCGGCCTGCTGGCGCTCGGCCTGACCTACATTACCTACCGCTGGGAGCAGGGCCGGGAGATCGTCCGTGTGCGGGTGCGCCCGCTGTGGGCGGCAGCCTATCCGGCGCTGTGGATCGCGCTCGTCGTGGGGCTGACGGTGATCATCAACGCGCGGCGGCAGTTCCTCACAGAGCGCAATTTCATCGTTATCGCTCCGGCGGTCTGGGTGCTGGTCGCGCATGGTCTGGCGAATCTGCCGCGTGTCGGGCGCTGGCTGCTGGTGGCCGTCATCGTGATTGTCGGGCTGACGACCGTCGATGCCCGCCGTCACTACCCCGACTGGCGCGCCGTCACGCACAACATCACTACCTACCATCTCGACGCCGAGCCGGTCCTAATGGACATCTGGGTTGGCGACTTTCCGGTGCGCTATTACGTCGAGCGGCAGATGGGGGCCAGCACGCCTGCCGTGTCGCTGCGCGAATGGCGCGCCCGCTACGGGGTCGAATTTCCGCTGCGCCTGCGTGATTATCTGCACTCACTGGACGCCTTCTGGCTGGTGTACTGGGGCGACGCGCCGATGGACGAATACGGCCCGTTGATCGCAGAGATCGGGTTCGAGCAGACGGCGGCATTGGCGGTCGATCACCTCGGCACGCCGCTGTACAGCTACCGGTACGATCGTGTCCCCCCGGCGCCACTGGCCGGGTTCGGCGAGCTGTTCGCGCTGCACGCCGCGTCCGCGCCGGAGCAAGCCGCCCCCGGCGAGAGCGTCACGGTGGCGCTGTGGTGGCGCGCGGTTGTGCCCGTGCCGCTTGATTACAGTGTCTCGGTGACGGTGACCGACGCCGAGGGGCGCATCGTCGCGCAGCATGACGGCTCACCGCTCGATGGCCATGCCCCCACAAGCGCGTGGCTGCCTGGCGCGCCGCGGTTCGACCTGCATCGGGTTCCCCTGCCGGAGACGCTACCCCCCGGCGAATATCGTCTCGGCGTGCGCGTGTATTGGTATGGCGATCAGCAGCTACTGCCGGTGACGCAGGCTGCGCGCCCGGCAGATGACTCGTTCGATCTTGGTCCGCTGAAGGTCGTGGCGAACCGGTAGTGATCGCCGGGCGCGGTGTTGAACCCCCCGTGCCCTCTAACCGACATTCAACGGCAACTAAAAGGACCGCATCTGCGGTCCTTGCATTTGAGTCGGATGGGGTGGGGAAGAGATGCTCTAGGGTAAGCGGGATTTGGGCCGGGAGCATATCCAACTCAAATGTACTTTTATCGTAGCGACGTTTCGTTACGCGTCATATTACGCGCCAGGATGCGAATCGGCGGCGCCGGTGGACGCTGATGGTGTTCAATCGGCGGGTTCGGCTAGCGGTAAAGCGCGGCTTCCACGCGTTCGAGCAGGGCGCGGGGCGAGAAGGGTTTGATAATGTAGTCGTCGGCGCCGGCGGAGATGCCCGCTTCGACATCGATCTGCTGGCCGAGCGCGGAGATGATGATCACCGGCGGGGCGCTGTCCCCATACGCGTTCTTGACTTCTTTACACACTTCCAGCCCTTCACGCCCCGGCATCATGATGTCGAG
>DYEN01000221.1 GCA_020725705.1 Anaerolinea sp. | reverse complement strand
CGAGGCGCTGACCACGCCGAACAACCGGATCGAGATCGTTGAGACGGCGCTGCGGGCGTCGCGGGTTAACCGGGATGTTCCGCTGAAGACTGTGCTCGGTGGTCTGGCAGGGCTGCTGGTTGGCATCGCGTTCATCCTCGGCATCGACTATCTGGACGACACGTTCAAGTCCGAAGACGCGCTGGCGCAGGTCGCGGCGGTTCCCGTTCTCGCCTCGATTGCGCGGCACCGGGCGCTCCATTTCACCGGCGCCAAGCGTCTGATTGTGACGGCGCAGCCGGCCTCGCGGGCGGCGCAGAACTATCGCAAGCTGGGCGCTAAGATCATCTTCCTGAACAGCAACCAGGGTTTCCGGTCCTTGTTGGTCGGCGGGCCGCGCGGCGCCTACAACTCCAGTGAAGTGGCGGCCAACCTGGCGGCGGTGCTGGCGCAGCTTGGCCGCGATGTCATCCTGGTCGACACGGACCTTCGGCGGGCGCAGGTGAGCAAGATGTTCGGGCTGGAGAACCGGCCCGGCCTGACGGACCTGTTTGGCGAGGAGCGCAGCCTGACCGAGTGTGTCGTGCCGATTGAGGATGTTGAGAATCTGTTCGTGCTGCCCAGCGGCCTGGCCGATAATGCCGGGAGCCTGCTGGCTTCCGACACCATGATGGACCTGATCGAGCACCTGCAAAGCCTGGCCGATCTGATCATTATCAGCGCGCCGCCCTTCCAGGAGCAGGCCGAGGGGATCGTGCTGGCCTCGCGCGTGAACGGCACCATCGTGACGGCGATGTACGGCAAGACGCGCCGCCGCGAGATCCGCGAGGTCATGGAAGACTTGTACGCGCTGGGTGCTCAGGTGATCGGCACGGTGTTGACCTTCAACGCGGAGCGTACCGGCCGGTCCCGCCGGGGACGTGCCGAGCGCGCTCCGGCGGCGGAGCCGGTGAATGTCGGCCAGTTGTCCCAATCCGAACGAGCACGGAAGGGCGCGGGCTAGGCGGGCATGATGCATCCGGTACTCCGTCAGGTGTTCGGCGCGCTGGACGACGAACACATTCTATATTGTGTACTGCGCGACGCCGACCGCATCGACGGTGTGACGGAAGGCGAGATCGACCTGTTGATCGCGCCGGAGCAGCGGCGCGAGTTCGAAACGGTACTCGCGCACGCGGGGTTTGTTTCGCTCCCGTCTCGCGGCCACGCGCCGCACCGCTTCTACGTGGGCTATCACGCTGACACCGACACCTGGTTCAAGATCGACGCGGTTGACGAGCTGGCCTACGGCCGCCCGGTGAAGGCGCTGCGCACCGGGCTGGCCGGCGACTGCCTGGCCCGGCGTGTCCGGATGGGCGCAGTTTGGGCGCTGGCGCCCGAAGATGAAGTCATCACCCTTCTGCTGCACGAGGTGCTCGACAAAGGGCGCTTCGACCCGGCCCGCGCCGGGCGGCTGCAGGCGTTGGCCGCAGACGTCCGGCACAGCCCGTTGATGCGCGAGTTGATCGCAGCGTACTGGGCGCCCGGCATGGATTGGGATGCCGTCTATGCCCGCGTCGCAGAGGAAGAGTGGAGCGCCCTGCTGGAACAGGCTCCGGCTGTGGCGGACCGTCTGCGCGCGCGCGATCCGTGGGGCGTCCGGCGGCGGCGGGTGCTGAACCGCGCCCTGCGCTGGCTTGACCGGTGGGCACGCCTGCTGCGGCCATCGGTTCCGTCGATCGCGGTGCTTGGCCCGGACGGGGCCGGGAAGTCGACCGTTGCCGATGGGATTCAGGACGCGTCACTGTTTCCGGTGCGGCGCGTGTATATGGGGCTGTATCAGAAGCGCCAGAAACGGGCCGCCCCCGTGCCGGGGATCGGCTTTGCGCGGTTGCTGCTGACCCAATGGGGGCGCTATCTCTCGGCGCGCTACCACCAGGCCGCGGGCCGGCTGGTGATCTTCGACCGCTACGCGTATGACGCTCTGCTGCCGGCACCGCGCCCGCTGAGCCTTCCGAGGCGGATCCGGCGCTGGCTGCTGGCGCATACCTGCCCGCCGCCGGACCTGGTCGTGCTGCTGGACGCGCCCGCCGAAGTGCTTTACGCACGGAAGGGGGAGCATGGAGTTGAGGCGCTTGACCGCCAGCGGCAGTCGTATCTGGCGCTGCAGCAGCGGATGCCGCAAATCGTCGTGGTCGATGCGACGCAGGGAATCGAATCGACGCGCCGTTGCGTGTCGTCCCTGATCTGGCAGACCTATGTTCGACGCAGCAGGTGACCCGATGCCGGCGACTCTTTCCACCGACCAACACGCTTCCACGGGCACGCCAATCCAGCCCTCGCCGGGCAAAGTCGCGTACATGATGTCGCGCTTCCCCAAGCTCACGGAGACGTTCGTCCTCTACGAGATTCTGGCGGTCAAGGGGCACGGCGTTCAGGTCGAGCTATATCCGCTGCAGCGTGAACGAACGACCGAGATGCACCCGGAAGCTGCACCGCTAGTTGAAGGGGCACACTTTCTGCCGATGTTGGCGCCCGGTTTTCTGCGCGCACATCTGTATTACCTGCGCCACAAACCACGTGCCTATTTCCGCGCCCTGTGGGAGTCTCTGCGCGCAACGTGGGGCAGCTTGCGCTATTTCGCGGGGATCCTGGTCTTTTTCCCGAAGACGGTCCAGTTTGCGCGGATGATGGAGCGCGACGGTATCACGCACATCCATGCGCATTTCGCCAGTCATCCGGCAGCCGCCGCATTCATCATTCATCGGCTGACGGGCATCCCGTACAGCTTCACCGCGCACGGCTCGGATCTGCACCGCGACCAACATATGCTGTGCGAGAAGATCGCAGCATCCGCCTTTACTGTGACGATCTCCGAATACAACGTTCGCGTGATGGTGGCAGCTTGTGGCGAGTGGATTCGCGAGCGTGTGATCGTCTTGCGCTCCGGGGTCGATACGCAAGTGTTCGCGCCACGCCCGCGCTATGCGCCCAACGGCCACCACGCGTCCCCGCTGATGATCCTGAATATCGGGACGCTGCACGAGGTCAAAGGACAGACCTATCTGATCGAAGCCTGCCGCCGGCTGTACGAGCGCGGCGTACCCTTTGAGTGTCATTTGGTGGGCGACGGGCCGGACCGCGAGAAGCTGGAAGCGCAGGTTCAGGCGGCCGGGCTGGCGGATAGGGTCACGTTCCACGGGCGGCAGACGCGGCAGGCTATCGTCGACTTGCTGCAGCGGGCAGATGTGCTGGTCGCGCCAAGCGTCCCATCCAGCGACAACCGCCGCGAAGGGATTCCGGTCGTGCTCATGGAAGCGATGGCGAGCGGGGTCGCGGTGGTGGCCAGCGACCTGTCCGGGATTCCGGAACTGGTGATCGACGGCGTGAGCGGCCTGCTAACTCCGCCGGGAGATGCCGCCGCGATTGCAGATGCCCTGGCGCGGCTGCATGCCGATGTGGATCTGCGCCAGCGGCTGGCGGACGGCGGGCGCGAGAAGGTGCTGCGCGAGTTCGACCTGACGACGAACGCGGCGGCGCTGGTTGAGTGGTTTGGGAAGGGGAAGGCATGACGGACCTGGCGCGCTTTATCTTCTGGGGTGCGGTGGCGCTGCTGGCGTACACCTATGTGCTGTTCCCGGCGATCCTGTTGGTCCGTGGGTTGCTGTGGCGCAGACCGTACCAGGCCGGGGATATTACGCCGCGCGTCAGCCTCATTATTGCGGCCTATAACGAAGAAGCCAGCATCCGCGACAAGATCGAAAATGTGCTGGCGCTGGATTATCCGGCTGACCGGCTGGAAGTCGTGATCGCATCTGATGGCTCGACCGACGGCACCGAGGCAATCGTCGCGGAATACGCCGAGCGCGGCGTGAAACTGCTGGCTTTGCCGCGCCAGGGCAAGGCCGGCGTGCTGAATGCGGCGGTGGCTGCGTCCAGCGGCGAGATACTGGTCTTCTCCGACGCGAACAGCGCCTACGCGCCGGACGCAGTCCGCCGGTTGGTGCGCCCCTTTGCCGATCCTCAGGTAGGCGGTGTGGCCGGGAACCAGGTTTATTTGCCCAAAACGGCCCGAGGTGCCGAAGCCGTGCAAACTGGCGACGGCGAGCGCACATATTGGGGATTCGACCGCCTGCTCAAGCAAATCCAGAGCCAGGCCGGAAACACGATCTCGGCCACGGGCGCGATCTATGCCATCCGCCGCGAGCTGTTTCCGGGCGTGCCCGAAGGTGTGACGGACGACTTCGCTACGTCCACGGCGGTGATCGCGCAGGGGTATCGGCTGGTGTTTGCGCCCGACGCCAAAGCCTACGAGCCGGTCGCCAAGTCCAGCCAGGTCGAGTTCGGGCGCAAGGTTCGCGTGATGACGCGCGGGCTGCGCGCGGTGTTGGTCCGCCGCGAGCTGCTGAATCCGTTCCGCTATGGCTTCTATGCGGTTCAGCTTTTCTCGCACAAGGTCCTGCGGCGGCTGATGTTCATCCCGCTCTTTCTGCTCTTGGTAAGCAATCCGTTCCTCTGGGACGAAGGGTGGTTCTACCAGGTGACGATGCTGGCCCAGGTGGCCTTTTACGGCGCGGCGCTGGTCGGCGCGCTGTTCCGCGAGAGCGCACTGGCGCGCCTGAAATTCGTGACGATTCCCTATTACGTCTGCCTGGTGTATCTGGCGGCTGCGGTGGCGACGTTTAATCTCGTGCGCGGTCACCAGATCAACCGTTGGGAGCCGCAGCGGCAGCGCGCCGCCTGACCACAAGCGAAGTGCTGCGAGGAGCAACGCGAGAATGATGGCGACCATCGACCAGCAAGCCATTGACCAGCAAGCGATATACGAGACGACCCGCGCGGATAAGCCCTTTCCGGTGGCGGGCGTGGCGTTGGGAATCGTTGCCAGCGCGGTAATCGCCGTCGTGGGGACCTACTTTGGCTATCTTCTGGTGGTGGCACTGGTTCTGCTGGTGATCGTGCTGGCGGCAGCGTTCGCCCGGCCCGAAGTGGCAACACTGGTCGTCTTCTTTGCGCTGTATTCCAATCTGGCGGTGATCCTCGTCCGCCAGGGCCTGCCAACCGGGGTGGCAGGGGGTGTTTTCCTGCTGTTGGGCTTGCCGCTGCTTAACAACCTGTTCATCAAGCATCGCGGCCTGGTGATCACGCCGGTGTTCATCGTGATGATCGGCTACCTAGGCGTCTTGCTGTTCTCGGCGGCGATGGCCGAGCGTCCTAGCCCGTCGTATGAGCGGATCACAAGCTACGTCCTGGAAGGGCTGCTTCTCTATTTCCTTGTGATTAACACGGTGCGTTCGAACGAACTGCTGCGCAAGGCGATCTGGGTTGTGCTGCTAGCCGGGATGGCAATGGGCAGCGTGACGCTGTACCAGGGGCTGACAGAAACGTATGACAACGATTTTGGCGGTTGGGCGACGGTCACGCAGTCGCAGACCAGTATTGGCGAAGAGGATTTCTTGGGCAACCAGCCGATGGCCCCGCGCCTGGCCGGTCCCATTGGCGAGAAGAACCGCTACGCGCAGATCATGGTCGTGCTGCTACCCCTGGCGATTGGCCGCATCTGGGCGGAGCGATCACTGAAACTGCGGCTGCTCGCTGCCGTTATGATTGTGCCGATTGTCGGCGGCGCGCTGCTTACTTTTTCGCGCGGTGCCGGGTTTGGCCTGCTGGTCACCCTGGTCGCGTTGATCGTGGTGCGCATGGTGTCTGTGCGCTATGTCGTGCTCCTGGCGGTGACCGTGGGTGTGGTGGGTGTCGGGCTTGTTCCCGGTTATCTGTACCGGATTTCGAACGTGAACATCTCCGACATCCTGGCGGGCAACCTCGAGGAATCCGATACCTCGGTGCAAGGGCGCATGACGCAGTACCTTACCGCCATTGTCATGATCCGCGACAACCCGGTTTTCGGTGTGGGGCCGGGGCAAGCTTCACGTTACATTACCGAATATGCCCGCGGGATCGGGTACAAAGTGCTCGACACCAACCGACGGACGCACAACATGTATCTGGAAGAGATGGCAGATACCGGGCTGGTTGGCTTCAGCGTCTTGATGGGAATTATCGGCCTGACACTGTTCCAGCTGGCGTCGATGCGGGCACGGTTTCGCCTGCTGCGTCCGGATATCTCCTACACCGCAGCGAGCCTTATGCTGAGCATCATCGCTTATCTTGCCACGGCGGTCTTCCTGCATCTGGCGTATATACGCTATTTCTGGTTTCTTCTGGCGCTGTCCGGCGCGGCAATCGCGATCTGGACGGCGATGATCGAGGTGGCGCCGCCACGGCGCAACCCGTTATCGCAAGCCATTGCTGAACCCGCCGACACCCGGGCATAATCGGCACATACCGGTCTCCTGCCTTCATCCGTGCCGGCGGTGCCGCTTGACCGGACTGTTTGACTCGCTTTGTTGCTTGACTTCCGAGAAGGATGAACTATGAAACTCCGGCTAACAATAGCTTTGGGGGGTGTGCTGGCGCTTGGGCTGGCGGTTGTGGCTGCCCAGGATGATCCGGTGCATGAAGTGCACCCCGCCGTCGAAACCGAGCCGATGCCCAATGAGGGAGACTCGGCTGACGATGCGGCGATCTGGATTCATCCATCCGACCCCGCTCTGAGCACGATCATCGGGACGGACAAGAAGGGCGGACTGGCGGTGTATGATCTGTCCGGGCGCCAGCTTCAGTATCTGGAACTGGGCCGCCTGAACAACGTCGATCTGCGTTACAATTTCCCGCTCGGGTCCGAGCGCGCTTCGATCCTGGTGGCGAGCAACCGTCAGGGAGACACCCTCGCGGTTTTCCGTGTCGACCCGGAGACGCGCCTGGTTGAAGACGTGACCGCGCGCGCGATTAAAACCGGGATTAATGTCTACGGATTGTGCCTGTACCGCAGCGCGGTTTCCGGGCGGTACTATGCCTTCGTCAACGGGGAAGATGGCGAGATCCAGCAGTGGGAGCTGTTCGATGCCGGCGATGGCCGGGTTGATGCTGCCCTGGTGCGCGAGTTCGCGGTTGGCTCCCAGCCCGAAGGATGTGTCGCCGACGACGAAATGGGCTATCTTTACGTTGGGGAGGAGAATGTAGCGATCTGGCGCTTCGACGCCGAGCCGGACCGCCCGGTCGAGCCGGTAGCTATCGACCGCACCGGCGGCGAAGGGTATCTCGTTGCTGATATCGAAGGGCTGACCCTTTATTACACGGCAGACGGAGGCGGCTATCTCATCGCTTCCAGCCAGGGCAGCGATGATTTTGTCGTCTATTCGCGCGGAGAACAGCCGCAGTATATCGGGCGGTTCGAGATCGAGGATTCGGACGCGATTGACGGCACGTCGAATACGGACGGGGTTGATGTCACCAATGTGGCGCTCGGCGCGGCATTCCCCGAGGGGGTGTTTGTGGCCCAGGATGGGCGTAACACGGACCCGGACGCGAACCAGAATTTCAAGTTCGTGCCCTGGGGCGAAATCGCACAGGCGCTTGGGCTGCGGATCGACACAACCTGGGATCCACGCGCCGTTGGTGCAGGCGAGGTGCCGCCTTCCGGCCGTTAGCTAGTCCGGAACCGGATCGAATTTCCATTTGATCACAGAAAGACAGGTTGGCACGGTGACCCTAGAGCAAGTCGAGAGCGATGCGCTTGTCCGGTTAGGCAGCCAGATCAACAGTGAGGCTGTCGCGGCGGCGGCTGAGCTTCGGGCGCAGGGCGCGTTCGAGGCGGGCGTGCTACGCGGCATCCGGCTGATCGGCGCGAACTTGCAGGGTGCAGACCTGTCGGGGGCGGATTTGGCCGGGGCGCGCCTGGAATGGGCCGATCTGCGCAATTCCGACTTGCGCGGTGCGAACCTGACCGATGCCCATCTTGAGGTGGCGAACCTGCAACGCGCCCGTCTGGCCGGGGCGGACCTGCGCGGCGCTCTGATGGTCAAAGCGCAGCTCCAGGGCGCCGAACTGACCGAAGCCGACCTGCGGCATGCCGGCCTGGGCGAGGCGAATTTCCAGGGGGCCGACCTCAAACGCGCTCAGCTTCAGGGCGCACGCCTGAGCCTGGCCGATCTGCAGGGCGCCGACCTGGAAGGGGCGAACCTGGAAGGAGCTGACCTGCTGGGCGCCCGCTTGCAGGAAGCCAACTTGGCGCGGGCGAACCTGCAAGGGGCCTATCTGGGCGAGGCCAACCTGCGGCGCGCGCTGGCTCATGACGGCGACCTGCGTCACGCGACGCTGGCCGGGGCCAAGCTGCGGCTCGTCGATCTGGCCGGGGCCAGGTTGCAGGGGGCGCGGCTGGGGCTGGCCGATCTTCAGTGGGCGAATCTGTCGCGCGCTGATTTGACGCGCGCCCACCTGCTGCGCGCCAAGCTCCAATCTGCGTCGCTGCGCGGCACGCGCCTGCAGGATGCCGATCTAACCGGTGCCGACCTGACTCAGGCCGATCTATCCGGGGCGGACCTGCGCGGGGCGTCGCTGGCGGACTGCACGTTCGACACGGCTACTGTGCTGCCGGATGGCAGCCGCTGGGCGCCGGACAGCGATCTCGATCGCTTCACGGATCCGGAGCATCCTGATTTCTGGGATCCCGAGCTGACGGTTCCCGGCGCGGCGGTTGCAGTGGTGCCTGCCGCGCCCGCCGTGTTGCCTTCGGTCGCGCCGGTTTTTCCGGAGCCGGCGGTTGAGAAGAAGTCCGCGGCGCGGCGCCAGATTCGCGGGTCGAGCCTGCTGCTCATTGGCCGCCTGATCTCGATGGTGGTCAACTTCCTGGTGCAGGTTCTCACCGTGCGCTACCTGTCCAAGACGGATTACGGGGCGTTCGCCTACGCGCTGTCGATGGTCTCGCTTGGCGAGACCATCGTGACGCTCGGCCTCGACCGCGCCGTGACGCGCTTCATTCCCATCTACCAGGAAAAAAAGGACTACAACAAACTCTTCGGCACGCTGGCGCTGGTGCTGGGAACCATCCTGTCGCTTGGTCTGACGCTGATTCTGCTGATGGTCGGCTTGCGCGGTGCCATTTCCGGCACGCTGATTAAGGACAGCGAAGCAGTCGCGCTGCTGGCGATCCTGATTGCGCTTTCGCCGGTCCAGGCGCTCGACAACGTGATCAACGGGCTGTTTGCCGTCTTTTCCAGCCCCAAAGCGATCTTCTTTCGCAAGTACGTGTTGGCTCCGGCCCTGAAGCTGACCGTCGTGATCTTGTTGATCGCGGCTCGGAGCAGCGTGCAGTTTCTGGCGGTGGGGTATCTGGGCGCGGGCCTGCTTGGCGTGGGGATCTTCTCGTATATCCTGGTGCGCGTCATGCGCCAGCAGGATCTCTTCGCACACCTGAGCCTGCGCGAGATCCGCATCCCGGCGCGCGAAGTACTATCCTTCACCGTGCCGCTGCTGGCATCGGACCTGGTGTTCGTGGTGATGAACACGGTGGACGCCGTGTTGCTGGAGCAGTTTCACAGCACGGCGGATGTGGCGGCCTACCGGGCCGTGCAACCGACCGCCAAACTGAACCAGATGGTCCTGGCGAGCTTTGCGCTGCTGTTTACACCGGCAGCCGCGCGGCTGTTTGCCCGCAACGACCGCCAGGGCATCAACAGCCTGTACTGGGAAAACGCCGCCTGGGTGGCGATCGTTTCCTTCCCGATCTTCGCGCTGACCTTTTCGCTGGCCGGGCCAGTGACCGTGCTGCTTTACGGCACGCGCTACGAGGACTCCGCGCTGATCATGGCGATGCTGTCGTTCGGGTACTTCTTCAACGCGGCGACAGGGCAGAACGGCCTGACGCTCAAGGTGCTGGGTAAGCTGCGCTATATCGTGACGGTAGACATTCTGGCCGCCGTTCTTAATCTGGCGCTGAACCTGGTGCTGATTCCGCGCTACGGCGCGCTGGGCGCGGGGGTCGGCACTATGACGACGCTGATCCTGTTCAACCTGATGAAGCAGTTTGGGCTGGTGCTGGGGACGGGGATTAACCTGTTTGACCGGGCATACTTGCGGGTGTACGCTGTGCTGGTGGGGGCCACGCTCGCGCTATTGCTCTTTCAGATCGCGCTGAACCCGCCGGTCGTCGTCGGGATCGGCGCGGTGGCGGTGGTTTCGCTGCTGGTTCTGCGGCTCAACCGGCAGGCGCTGAACGTCGAGCACATGTTCCCGGAGCTGTTCCGGATCCCGGTGCTCCGCTGGCTGCTGGCCGGATGACGGGGGCGTAGGATGCTGGAGCGCACGCTCGCCACCTCATTTAAGGCCGGAACCAATCTGCGCGGCGATGTTGCCGGAGCCAACTGGCTTTATCTGTTGCCTTCGCTTGAGCTGGAATCGATTCTGTGTGTGGGCGCGCCATCGAGCGCCAGCCTGCGGGCGCTGGCTCGCCTGGGCGCGGTGCAGATCCTGGCGGACGAGCGTGCGCTGGCACCCCTGACCCCGCTGGAGAGGTGGGGCGCGGTTGCGCCGGTGAATCTGGGGGCGGGCGGCGCGCTCCCGCTGCCGGACAGCAGCGTGGATCTGGTTTTCGTGACCGGCGGGGTCGGTGCTCTGCTGTCCGGCGATCTGCTCGGTGAGGTCTGCCGCGTGCTGCGCCCGGATGGTTCGCTGTGGGCCGAGTTGCGCGGTCCGCGGGCGTGGCTGCGCCGCAGAGCTGTGTTGGCGCGCCTGCAAGCGTCGCTGGGCGGCGTCACCCTCTACTGGCTGTCACCTTTGGACGGCGAGGTGCATACCGCCGTTCCGCTGCAGCAGGGTGCCGTAATGCGGTATTATCTGGCGCGGCGGCTCTACAGCCCGACGCTGACTCTGCAGCGGCTCAAACGCGCCCGAAGCCGGAGATCGCCGGCTGACGGCGCGTCATCTGCGTCTGAGAGTGCGCGTACCGGGCCGTCCGCGGATGGAGATGGCGCGCTGCCGGGGGGTGGCCCGGTGCCCCGTGTGCGGCGGGCGGTGTTTGGTCTGCTGGATCAGACGGCGCGCGTTGAAGGGATGCTGTACCGCCATGCGCGCGCAGCCGTCCGCCACGGTGTATTGGCGGGCCACCTTGCGGTCGAAAACCCGTCGCCGCCCGCGTATGTGCGGCGGTTGGCCGAGGCGCGCGGGATCGACCTGGCGGGTTTTCGATGGGGGTTGTGGGCGGCAGGCGCCTATAGCTCGCGCAAGTTGCTGTTCTATCTCTTTGCGCCACAGCAATCCGCTCCCGCCTATCTGGTGAAGATGGTGCGCGACCCGGCCTTCAACGACCGACTGGAAAACGAATGGCGCGCCCTTGAACGGCTCGCGGCGTTGGGCGTTGGCGAAGGGATCCTGCCTGGTGTAGCGTTCGCCGGCTGGCACGCCGGGCTGGCGCTGGTCGGCGAGACGATGGTTGATGGGCGTCCGTTCCGAGATGTGGCGCGCTGGACGGGTGACGATCCTGTGCTGCACGCGGGTATCGAGTGGCTGACGGCGCTGGGTGTCCGGACGGCAGAGCCGGGCGCTTCGCTGGCACAAGCTGCGGCGGCGCTTGATCGGCTTTTCGCGCAGTTCCGCGCCATCTATCGCCTGGATCCGGCGCACGAGCGTTTCTTGAGCGAGCAGATCGATACGCTGCGCGGGCAGTCCGGCGAGTTCCCGCTTGTCTTGCAGCATGGTGATCCCGGCACGTGGAACGTGCTCGTCACGCCTGGCGGCCAGCCGGTGTTTCTGGATTGGGAATCGGCTGAGCCGGACGGGGTGCCGCTGTGGGACCTGCTGCACTTTCTGCGCTCGTATGTGGTCAGTGCGGCGCGGGCGGCAGGGCAACACAACCGCCTGGCTGCGTTCGCGGGGCAGTTCATCGATCAAGGCAGCCTGAGCGGCGTGCTGGTGCAGGCGATGCGCGCCTACCGCGACCGGCTTGGGCTGGTAGCGCCGGTGGCCGAGGCACTGTTTTATACCTGCTGGATGCACCGTGCTCTCAAGCAGGCGACCTTGCTACCGCCCGAGCGGGTTGATCGCGATGGGCACTATGCCAATCTGCTGCGCCTTTGTATTCAGCGCCGCGCGGGGCCAACTTTGCAGCAATTCTTCGAGATGTGAGCAGTGTATGAGCGCTAAGAGCAGGATGGTTTTGAGACGTTTGAATCGTGTGACGTTTCTGTTGGGGCTGGCAGCCGTTGTGCTGATCGGCTTCGCGTCGTCGGCGCGCGCCGGCGCTTTCTCCGCGCCTGATGTCGAGTTGCGCATGGCTCAGGACGAGCGTCCGGCGTCGCGCGGCTATCTGACCACGCCTGAAGAACTGCGCGTGATTGCACAGAAAGCTGCCGAAGGCATCGAACCTTACAAGAGCGCCGTCGCAGATGTGCTGGACGCAGCCAACGCGGGGTGGGGGTACGAGCTGAACGCGAGCGAGCGCTGCCCGAACTCGCGCAACCCCGCCTGGGTGCACAACGAGCGCGGGATCCGGCGCCTGTACGCGCGGGCGCTGGCGTATCACCTGACGGGCGAAGAGCACTATGCCGAAGAGGTGCGCCACATTCTTGAGCGCATCATGACCCAGGTGCTGATCATCTCCGATGTCGAGCAGCAGTGCCGGCTCAATTTCGCCTGGGGCACGCCGGAGCTGGTGGCGTCTGCCGACCTGATCGAAACGTACTGGGCCGACATGACTTGCACCGGGCCGCTCAATACAGTGTACGGCGACATGACCATCGGGACCGGCGATTGCAAGTGGCTGTTCCAGAACTGGCTGGCGAAAAACCCCTACTACATCGTGTCCTATGCGGCTGAGGAGAACCAGAGCAATTGGGGCGCTGCCGCGACCACTGCTGCCGCCTACATTGCCGACTATCTATGGGACCGGCCCGATATCCAGTTGATCCAGCGTCTGCCGCCGGAATTGAATGGCGGTATCCCGATGACCTACTCACCGGCGGAAGCCTATGAACGCGCCAACCAGCTCGCTCTCGACCGCATGAACGGCTACCGGGTGGATTTCCACAGCAGCCGCTCGTGCGATTATCTGGACGGCCCGCAGCAGCACCCGGACTGGCCACCGGTAAAATCACAGATTACCGAGCGCGGCATCGTATCTGAGGATGCGCGGCGCGACGAGTACTGCAACATCCCTGTCTACGATGGGACCTACCAGAACTACCCTCAGGTCCACCTGGGGAGCCTGATCCAGCAGTGCGAGCTGATGTGGCGGCGAGGCGATTCAAGCTGCTATGACAACATCGACAACACCGATCTTCCGAACTACACGTTCATCGGGCCGGATGGCCGCGAGAAGACTACGCACCTCTATCCAGGGCGCGGGTCGCTGGAGCGCGCCATCAATGCCATCATCATAGACTCGAACACCGAATGGCGGCATGACTCCGCGCTTGAAGTGGCATACCGCTATTACATCCAGCGGCACCAGTTCGACGGAGTCGAGCAATGGCCCGCGCAACTCAACCGGCCGAGCGAGTGCGCTCAGGACATCTGCTTCGGCACGCTGACACACGGCTTTGCCAGCAACGAACAGCCCGGCCTGCCGCCGGTAATTCCCCCGCCGGGTGGATAGGCTCTTTTCCCTTTCGTGACACAAAGAAACTGCGGGGCGAGGGATTTTTCCCTGGCCCCGCAGCGTTTTGAGGTGGCAGACGCGGTGCTCCGCCTAGGGCAGCGCCGGGATGAGCACGACCGTGCCCGCAGCCGGGATGCTCGCGCAGGTGTAGCCGCCCTGCTGCACGGACCGCATTTCGTAGACCGTTCGCGGCGAGTTCAGCGCATTCAGGTAAATGAAGCGGCCGCTTCCCTGCAGGCAGATCGTCACCGGGACGTTGAAGGCCGGGTAGGACAGGCCGTTTGCCTGGATGCCGAAGACATCGACAGCATGGATCACACCGTATTCGATCAGGCCGAGGTCACCCAGGCGGGCCGAGTCCAGCGGGTTGGGGAAGACGCCGTCCTCCGCCAGCACGCGGCAGTAGACATTGCCGTTGGGCACGGTGCCCGAGGCGACACCCGCGCGGATGATGGGATTCGTGAGGCCCTGCGGGTCGGCGCACAATTCAGCGGGTTCTGCGCGACTTGCGGCGGCAGGCAAGGATACCGGTCGTGCGGTGGGTTCCGCTGTTGGCGTCTCAGTCGTTGGCTCAACCGTAGGCGTTTCGGTGGTTGGCTCGGCTGTCGGTGGTTCGGTTGGAATTTCTGTTGGTGTTTCCGTCACCGTGGGTGTTTCGGTCGGCGTCTCCGTTACCGTCGGTGTCTCGGTTGGAGTCTCGGTCACCGTGGGTGTTTCGGTCGGCGTCTCCGTT
>DYEN01000220.1 GCA_020725705.1 Anaerolinea sp. | reverse complement strand
GCTCGTTCTGCGACGAGTGCATCGACGGATCGTCGGCCACCGCCACCAGCAGCCCACCGTTAACGCCTGTGATCGCCGCGTTCATGAACGGGTCGGCGGCCACATTCAGCCCCACGTGCTTCATCGTGACCAGGGCGCGCTTGCCGGCGTACGACATCCCGAGCGCGGCTTCCAGAGCGGTCTTCTCGTTGGCGGACCACGATCGATGCACGCCGCGCGCAGCAGCTTCGTCCGAGCGCTGCACTGTTTCCATGATCTCGGTCGAGGGCGTGCCGGGGTAGCCGTAACAGCCGGAGAGGCCGGCGTCGAGCGCCCCCTGCGCCAGAGCCTCGTTCCCCAGCGGGACAAATCGCTCCATACGCAAATTCCTTTCGAAACCTTTAAGTTCTATTGCGTTTTCAGGCTAAACAATTATCCTAGTATAGATGGCGCTGCCGGACACTGCCCAGGGCAATCCGCCACATCCCGCCGTGCCGAACGGTACTTCTCGCGCGGTTCCAGTGTCGAATCGAGCAACCTGCTCAACACTCCGTCAAGCCGCCAATGGCTTGTGCCGTCGCTTTGCCGTCCGCCGAGGCTGGAGAGAAGCGCCTCACATGGAGTCAGCCGGAGCCAACCGCTCATGTCTATCCTGATTCGAATTCTTCGCTACATGCGGCCCTACTGGCGACGCGCGGCCCTGATCTACTCGGCGACCGTCGCCGTCACCCTGCTCACGCTGATCAGTCCCTGGCTGATCGGGAACGCGATTGACACCACGCTGGGCAATCAGGATCGCTTCCCGCTCTACCCCGCCGGGTGGACGCGCGAGCAGAACTTGCTCGCAACCGCGCTGCTGATCGTCGGGCTGGCGGGGATTCGCGCGTTGGGCGGCTTCGCCCAGCGTTACGGTGTCCAGTGGCTCGGGCGGCGGATCGCGTACGATATCCGCATGGACCTGTTCGCGCACCTGCAGCGGCTGCCGTTTTCGTTCTACGATCGCGTGCGCGTCGGCCAGCTCATGAGCCGCGTGATCGGGGACATTGATGAGATCCGTTTCTTCGCGGGGATTGTGCTCGCCGATGCGCTCAATCTGGTCGTGCTGTTGGTCGGGATCTACAGCATCATGTTCAGCATCAGCGTGCGCCTGACGCTGATCTTTCTGATTCCGCTACCCGTCCTGTTTGTCGTCGCCTATCTGTTCGGCGTGCGGCTCGAACCCTATTTCGGCACCATCCGCAGCGCGCGCGGCGAGATGTACGCGCGCATCCAGGAGAACCTGTCGCAGATCGTCGTCGTCAAAGCTTTCACGCGCGAACCATTCGCGCGCCAGAAGTTTCAAGAGGACAACTCGCGCGTGCTGAACGCCTGGATCCGGCTGGCGAACCTGTTCACCGCGGCGCTGCCGACCGTCTGGTTCATCGTCGGCTTCCTGACCTTCTTGCTGCTCTTCTTCGGCGGGCGCTGGGTGATCGACGGTCGCATCACCCTGGGAACACTGGTCGCTTTCAATGCGTATGTCGGTCTGCTCAGCCTGCCGACTCATCGCCTGGCCTTCATGATCGACGTCACCGCCCGCGCCATCGCCAACGGCAAGCGCATTTTCTCGATCATGGACACCACTCCGGATATCAAGACGCGCCTTGGGGCAGTCAACCCGGGGGACATCACCGGGCACATCCGCTTCGATCATGTCTCGTTTGTCTACGCAGCCAGCGAACAAGAACCCGAGGTCGAAGTCCTGCACGACGTGAGCTTCGAGGCCCTGCCGGGCACGGTCACGGCCATCGTCGGCACGACCGGCAGCGGCAAGACTACCCTGATCGATCTCGTCCCGCGCTTCTACGACGTGACCGACGGCGCGATCACCATCGACGGGATCGACGTGCGCGATCTGCCGCTCAAACTGCTGCGGGCGCAGGTCGGATTCGTGATGCAGAATACGTTCCTGTTCAACGCCACAATCCACGAAAATATCGCCTTCGGGCGGCCCGATGCCCCGGCGGACGAGGTCGTCGCGGCGGCAAAAGCAGCGCGCGCGCACGATTTCATTCTGGAGTTCCCCGAGGGGTATCAAACGCTGGTCGGCGAGCGCGGCGTGACGCTCTCCGGCGGGCAACGCCAGCGCATTGCGATCGCGCGCGCCCTGCTGGTCAACCCGCGCATTCTGATCCTGGACGACGCCACCGCCAGTGTGGATAGCAAGACCGAAATCGAGATCAGGGCAGCGCTGCAAAACCTGATGCAAGGCCGCACGACGCTGATCGTCGCCCAGCGCCTGAGCACGGTGATGCACGCCGACCAGATTCTGGTGCTGCACCGGGGGCGCGTGGTGGAGCGCGGCACCCACGACGAACTGATCGCGCTGGGCGGTCGCTACGCGCAGTTGTGGCGCCTGCAAACCGATCAGGCACTGGCGATCGACGAGGTCGACATCACGGCGGTGCTCGATGGACAGTTCGAGGCGCTGGAAGCCGCCGCACCGGTCAAGAGAGGAGACAGGGAACCGTGAGCGACGAGAGGCCCAAGCTCCAGCGGCCTGTCCGCCAGACGCTCGGCCGGATCCTGGGCTATGTAGCGCCCTACCGCACGCGGGTGGCAGCCGTTGTGGTGTTGATGCTGATCACCTCGGCGGCGGTGTTGGTAGCGCCGGCGATCGTGCGTCAGGCGATCAACGAAGGCATGGCCCGGCGCGACGAAGGCGCGCTGATCCGCTACAGCCTGCTGTTTCTGAGTGTGATCACCGCCGAAGCCGTGGGGCTGCGCCTGCAAATGTACAACATGATCTGGATCGGGCAGCATGCGATCATGGCCGTCCGGCGCGACATCTTCTACAAATATCTGGACCTCAACCTCACCTACTTCGACCACAACCGCGTCGGCGACATGATGGCGCGCATCACCGAAGACAGCAACTCGCTCCAGAACTTCATCACCTGGGGCGTCATCAACATGATCAGCAACACGTTTACGCTGGTCGGGATCATCGTGCTGATGTTGGTCTACGACTGGTCGCTGGCGCTGCTCACCTTCACCGTTCTGCCGCTGATGGTCGGGCTGACGCTGTGGTGGCGGCGTCTATCGGCGCGGCAATACCGGGCCGTGCGCGAAGCCGTGGGCGCTGTCTCAGCGACGCTGCAGGAAAACCTGACCGGGATGCGGATCGTTCAGGCGTTTGTGCGCGAATACCGCGAAAGATCCCGCTTTAGCGCAGTGGCCGAGAACGAGCTGCAGGCCAGTCTGCGCGCCGACAAGCTCGCTTCGATCTTCTTTCCCGGCATCGACATCATCTCGCAGCTTGGGGTCGCGATCGTGGTCGGCGTGGGGGGCATGCGCGTGCTCAACGGCGATCTGACGCCCGGCACGCTGGTCGCGTTCCTGCTCTACCTGAACCTGTTCTTCGACCCGATCCGCGACCTGGCGATGCGGCTCGATCAGTTCCAGGAAGCCGCCGCGGCTGGCGAGCGCATCCTGATGGTGCTAGAAGCCGAATCCGACATTCAAGACACGCCCCAGGCGGCACCGATGGACAGGATGGCCGGCGCCGTCGAGTTCAAGCACGTGAATTTCGCCTACGTCAAGCCGCAGCGCAGCCTGATGCCCGACACCGACAGCATCGCCTCCAACGGCGACAAGCCGGAATCCGCCAGCGACGTAGAAACCGACGAAACCCAGGTGCTGTACGACATTTCGCTGAGCGTGCGCCCTGGCGAGACGGTCGCGCTCGTGGGGCACACCGGGGCCGGGAAAAGCTCGCTGGTCCGGCTGTTGGGGCGGTTCTACGAGATCCAATCGGGCGACATCCTGTTCGATGGCCGCTCGATCCGCTCGATCACCATTCAATCGCTTCGCAGCCACATGGCCTGGGTGCCGCAGGACACCGGTCTGTTCGCCACCACCATCCGCGAGAACCTGCGCTATGGGCGACTCGACGCCACGGATGAGGAGATCATCGCCGCAGCACGCGAGACCGGCGCGCACGAATTTATCCGGCGCCTGCCGAAAGGGTACGACACCGAAGTCGAAGAAGGCGGCTCGCGCTTGAGCACCGGCCAGCGCCAGTTGATCTCATTCACGCGCGCGCTGCTGGCCGATCCGCGCATCATCATCCTGGACGAAGCGACCAGCAGCGTGGATACCGTCACCGAGATTCAGATGCAGGCGGCGCTACGCAAACTGCTTCAGGGCCGGACAGCCTTCGTGATCGCGCACCGGCTGAGCACCATTGTGCGCGCCAATCAGGTGATCGTCATGGACCACGGCCGGATCATCGAGCGTGGCACGCATGAAGAGCTGCTGGCGGAGCGCGGTCACTATTACAGGCTCTATACCACCCAGCTTCAAGGGCAGATTATGGCCTGACATACCAGGACATACCTCACCGCTATTGTCACCGGCTGTCGAAATCGGTCAGGATAGAGTAGGGAACTCGTCGTAGACAAAACGCCGGTTTTCGGACAGAATAAGCGGCTGATCCGCCGGCGTGTGCGACGCCCGGCGCCGGCGCGGCCCGTGCCGCCCGAGAACCGGCAAGGTGAGAAAGGATACATCACCGTGAACAATCGCAAGACCATTTTCTACACTGTGATCGCTGCCCTGGTGGTGCTCGCAGGGCTTACGCCATTGGCCGCACAGGCAAGCACCGTGGCTCCAGAAGGCGCGCCTCAGGTGGGTCAGGACGGCGGTGCGCAGCCGACCCCGGT
>DYEN01000219.1 GCA_020725705.1 Anaerolinea sp. | reverse complement strand
CCGATGACCGGATCCCGCCGCTGAACCGCCTGGGCACTCAGGAATGGGCGCGCGCCAAAGAGAGCGCCCAACGGGCAGTTGAAGAGGTCGCACGCGAACTGCTCGAACTCTACGCCGCCCGCGAGAGCATCGAAGGCCATGCCTTCAGTCCGGACACGCCCTGGCAGGCCGAGCTTGAAGCATCATTTCCCTACGTGGAAACCGAAGACCAGCTTGCAGCCCTGCGCGCCGTCAAGGCCGACATGGAAGCGCCCAGGCCGATGGATCGCCTGATTTGCGGCGATGTGGGATATGGGAAAACCGAAGTCGCCCTGCGTGCGGCGTTCAAGGCGGTCATGGACGGCAAGCAGGTCGCCATCCTGGTTCCCACAACCGTGCTGGCACAGCAGCACTTCAACACATTCTCACGGCGCCTGATCTCGTTTCCGATCCGCGTGGAGATGCTCTCCCGCTTCCGCTCGCCGGCCGAGCAGCGCCAGATTCTCTATGATCTGGCTCAGGGGCAGGTCGATATCGTGATCGGTACGCACCGCCTCTTGCAGCCGGACGTTGAGTTTCACGACCTCGGGCTGCTGATCATTGACGAAGAACAGCGTTTCGGGGTGACCCACAAGGAACAGCTCAAGCGCTTCCGCACCGAGGTGGACGTCCTGACGCTGACGGCCACGCCGATCCCGCGCACGCTCTACATGAGCCTCGCCGGAATCCGCGACATCAGCATGATCCAGACACCGCCCGAGGAGCGGCTGCCGATTGTGACGCACGTCGGCGTCTTCGATGACCAGCTTGTGCGCCAGGCAATCTTGCGGGAGCTGGATCGGCGCGGGCAGGTGTATTTCGTGCACAACCGTGTGCAGACCATCGACACCGTCGCGGCCAAGCTGCGTCGCCTCGTCCCCGAAGCCACGATCGCCGTGGCGCACGGGCAGATGGACGAACACCAGCTCGAAGCCATCATGACGGCCTTCGCGCGGGGCGATTATGACGTGCTGCTTTCGACGACCATCATCGAGAGCGGTCTGGACATCCCCAACGCCAACACGCTGATCGTGGATCGCGCGGACTGGTTCGGGCTGGCGCAGCTATACCAGCTTCGCGGGCGCGTGGGGCGTGGCGCGAGCCAGGCATACGCGTACTTCTTCCACCCGCGCAGCAGCCGCCTAACTTCCGAAGCGCGCGCCCGCCTGGAGACAATCGGCGAGCAGACCGAACTGGGGTCGGGGTTTTCCATCGCCATGCGCGATTTGGAGATTCGCGGCGCCGGGGACCTGCTGGGGACCCGGCAGAGCGGGCATATCGCCGCGGTGGGATTCCATCTCTATACGGAGCTTCTGGCGCAGGCCGTCCGCCATCTGAAGGGCGAAGGCGAAGCACCGCACCTGCCGATCGCGGCGCAGACCGTCACGATCGACCTGCCGCTGCCGGCGTTCTTGCCCGTCCACTACGTGCCGGACACAAGCTTGCGCATCCAGCTTTACCGGCGCATTGCCGAAATCGACACGCTTGAGGGTGTTGAGGAAATGCGCGCCGAGCTGGCCGATCGCTTTGGCCCGCCGCCCCGCGCGGTCGAAGGGCTGCTGTTTCAGATCCGCGTCAAGCTGCTCGCGCAGCGCGCCAACGCCGGCGCCCTGGCGACCGAAAACGGGCAGATCGCGATCCGCCTGCCCTACCTTGCCACGGTTGACCGTGCCGCCCTGCAAGAAGCGCTCGGCCACAACACCCGCGTGAGCCGGACCGGGATCTGGCTGCCCGCCGACGGCCGGCCTGAAGCGGAATGGCAGGCGGATTTGATCGACGTGTTGGAAAAGCTGCAAATCGCGCAGACACAGGCGCAGTCAGCCTGATTTATCCCACATATCCCACACCGGGATCAGGTAGCTGTGGGATATGTGGGATATCCGATGAGCGCCGCTGCGGCTTAACCCGCATTTATCCGTCGCTCAGCCGCGGGTGATAAGGCCGCCAAATCCCACATTTATCCACACTATCCCGCATTATCCCCCATATGTGGGATAGTGTGGCATAGTGTGCGAAAACATGCGGGTCAGGCTTCCCACTCCACCGCAATTCCCACGGCACCCGGCCCGGCGTGAACGCCCAGCACCGTTGTGGCATAGGCAAAATACGACTCGGCGGGCCGGAACTGGGCGCAGGCCTGTTCGAAGACGGCGCGGCCTTCCTCCTCGGCGTCGGCGTGCAGCACCGAGACGCGCACGACTCTGCGACCGTCCACAACTTGCGCCGCCACCTTCCCCAGATGCTCCAGGGCACGCTTGCGCGTCCGGACGTTGATCGCCGGTTCGATCACGCCGTCTCGCACAAGCAGCACAGGCTTAAGATTCAGCGCCGAGCCGAAAAACAGCTTACTGCTGCTGATGCGCCCGCCACGCTTGAGGTGCTCCAGGCTGTTGATGGTGAACACAAGCTGCTGACGGGCTGCCGTCTCGCGGATCGCAGATACGATCTCATCCGGGCCGGCACCCTGATCGCGCGCAGCCGCACCGGAGAGGACCGCGTGGCCGAGCGTCCAGGAAACCTGGCGCGTATCAATCACGTGCACCGGAAAATCGACCATCGACTGGGCCATCATCGCAGATGCATACGTCCCGCTCAGTTCGCTCGAGACGACCGCGCATACCACTTCGTCGGCGCCGTCTGTTTCTCGCGCCTGCTGGAAGGCCGTCACAAAGTCCTGCGGAGTTGCCTGCGAGGTCTTGGGGATATCGCTCGACGCCCTGAGCCGCGCGTAGAACTCGCGCTCCTGAATATCAACGCCATCCCGCAGGCTCTGGCCGCCCCAGACGACGTAGAGTGGGACAACGTGAATGCCGCGCTCGCGTGCCAGTTCCGGCGGAAGGTTGCAGGTGCTGTCGGTGATGAGTGCTGTGCGGGCTGCCATTCTCCATCTCCTTGTGCTTCTTGCATCAGTTGGCGCTCTGCGTGCCAGCCGGTACCGAAGGCCCTACCCACCCCAACAGGCGGATCTCTCCGCGAAGCTGTCCGGTCACATTAGTTGCGCCGAAACCGTTCGGCTGCGCAATGTACAGATCGAGCCGTCCATCACTGTATCCCACCCGCTGCTGGATTCCCGCAAATGCCAGCCAGCGGCCATCGGGCGAATAACTGGGCGAACACGCGCGCGCGTTAGCCAGCGGGCCGGTGACGACCGTCAGATCGTTGCGGGCGACCAAGAGGCCATACGGGCACAAACCGTTCTGCCCCGCTATGGCGACCAGGTCCCCGCCCGGTGACCACCCCGCGGCAAGCGCAAAGCGAGAGAAGGTATACTGGTCGTTGGTGGCAATCAACCCGCCGTTTGCGTCACGCAGCACCAGGCTGCGCGGCTCGGCAGCAGTCTGATACAGCACGCGAACGCCACCCGGCGCCCAGGCAGCGCCAAACACCAGGCCTTCCTCATTGGCGGAAATGCGGCGCGTCGTGCCGGACTGGATGTTGGTGAGCCAGATCTGCGAAGCTCCGCCCGGCGTGCTCGAATCGTGAGTCACATACGCGATCTGTAGGTTGCTCACCCAGGTGGGCGGCCCGGAAAGCCAGGCCTGGCCGATCTGAGTGATCCGCTCGGTTTGCAGGTCCAGCACAAACAGATTGCCGCCGGGGCGCGGAACCGCTCCCGTTCCCGCGCACGTCCCAGGCTCATCGGGCACCCACGTCGGGCACTCCGCGCGCCCGGACACGAACGCCAGGCGGCGCCCATCTGGTGACCAGGCCGGCCACATATCGAACGACCCGTTGCTGGAAAGATTGCGCAGCGTCGAACCGTCGCCCGACACCAGATAGATATCGGTGTCATAGCGATCTTGCAGCGTGATTGCGAACTGCGAACCGTCCGGCGCCCACACGGGTACGTGCTCGCCGTTCCCTGCCGCAGCCGCCGACAGCAAATCGGCAGGCCCCTCAGCCGGACCGGACGGTTCAAGCACCGTCAGCGCAGGCGGCGTTAGGCCCGGCATCTCGAACACACGCAGCATCATCGCCAGGCGCAGGTTCAGCAGATAGAGGCCGCCCGGCTCGCGGAAGAACAGCACCTTCTGCCCGTCGGGCGCCCACCAGATGCGCGTATCGGTCGAGACGGGCAGATCTAGAATCTCGATCAGTTCTCTTGTGGCCGGGTTAATCAGATACAGCGTTTCTTCCTGCGGGGGCGCCACCGGGGTGAGCAGGTTGGTCAAATCTGTGCGCTCGTTGACGCT
>DYEN01000218.1 GCA_020725705.1 Anaerolinea sp. | reverse complement strand
ACGGCAGACGCGCAGATAGGCTTCGGGAACACCCAGGCCGAGCGCGTCGGACAGCGTGGTGTAGTTCGCGTCGGCCAGCAGCACGGCGATCCGGTCGGCATCGACGGCCACCCGCGCCACATGCGGCAGATCGCCGAGAATCGTCGTTTCCTCAAACGAATCAGGCAAATTGAGCGCCGCCTGGACCAGACCTTCCAACTGGCGCATGCGGCTTTGCAGTTCTTGCAGAGGCGGCTCATCAGGCTGGGCGTGGCGGGGCGTGCCGTTGCGCTGTGCCACGTCCCGATCAAGGGCGACCAGCGCGGCGCGCAGTTCCGCCGCCGGGCTGTTGCGGCTCAGCAGCACGTCCAGAGCGCCGCTGAGGGCGGTACGGGCCGGCTCGACCGGCTCGTCGACCAGCGCCAGCACACCAATCGCGGGGTTCGCGCGTCGCAGGGCCTGGCTGAGGGGAACCAGATCGGCGGGCTGGCTGTGCAGATCGAGCACCACACAGCGCGCCAAAGCGCGCTCAACAGCACGCACAGCGGCGGCGGAGTCGCTGACGTGATAAATATGACTGTGCTGCCAAAGCTCCTTCAGCAGCGGGGACTCGGGACCCAACCAGATGACATCGCAGGTTCCACCGGTTTGAACAGCGGTCCCGCTCCCTCGGTGCTCCGGACGATTCATGCGCGTGCCCTACACCACCGATCAAACCATCGGCGCGGCCCGGTTCGTGCCACGCCTGTCAGCCCCGCCCCACCCGCTGCTACCTGTAGATAGTATAGCATGGGCAGCCCAGATGGGTAATCGCTCCGCAGCGCAGCGTTAACGGGTTTTGATACTTTCTGACAACCGCCTGATCTCCGCCGCAGCGTTCTAACCTGCTTCTAATTCTTCCCGCATGTGCAAGCCCGCCTCTGCGAGTATAATCTGAGGCAGGCAAAGGTCATCCGGATGGTGTAGGAGAAAACGGGTATGGATATCTATCGCCCTCAACCGCAGGCCGTGACACTGGGCGCACGCGT
>DYEN01000217.1 GCA_020725705.1 Anaerolinea sp. | reverse complement strand
GAATGGATCCCGATCATCTACGGCCCTGTCGCCGGAGTCATCCTGCTGTTCGCCGGGCTGATCGCGCTCAGGAATCGCCCGGCGGCGACTCTGCTGGCGACCGTCGTCCTGGTCGGCAGCATCGCCGTCGGCTTGCTAGGCGCCTACTTTCACCTCATCCGCGCCGCGCTGCCCACCGGCCCCGCTGGCGAGCGGCTCACCGTCCGCCTGCTCGTCTGGGGGCCGCCCGTTCTCGGCCCGCTGATGTTCTCGCTGGTGGGGCTGTCCGGGCTGAGCGCCGCCTGGGTCGAGGACCCGCCAGACAGCGGGCGTCTGCGGATGCCGGGCGGCCGCTACCTCAGGCTGCCCCTCAGCAAGACGCGCGCCTTCTTCCTGATGTTCAGCCTGGGGATGCTCTCGACCGTGCTTAGCTCCGTGCTGGACCACGCCCGCACCCAGTTTGAAAACCCCTGGCTGTGGCTGCCGACCGTCATCGGCGTGTTCGCCACCATCATCGGTTTCTACATGGGCACGCTGGAGCGCCCGCACCGCTTCGACATCGCCGTTTTCGTCGCCACGGTCGGGCTGCTGATGCTCACCGGCGTGATCGGCACCATCCTGCACATCGATGACAGCCTGACCAGCCGGGGGCAGTTCGTCGCCGAGCGTTTTATCCGTGGCGCCCCGATCATGGCGCCGATGCTCTTCGCCAATATGGGCCTCTTCGGGCTGCTGATCCTGCTCGACCCGCGCTCCGAGGTGCTGCATCGGCAAGAGAAAGCAGCCTGACAGGGGCATCTCACCGTCAAACAAAACGTGGGGAGGCGTCTGCCTCTCCACGCTGTTTTTTGTTGATCGCGCGCCCGATTGCGGCCCGACGGCGTGCGCCCTCAAGCAGAAAAAGCCTGCACGCGGGGCGTCAGGCTGGGGGTCTCACAGGGGTGGACGATCCACCGGCGCGGCGCACGCTTAAACGCGGCGCTCCTTCAGCCGGGCCGACTTGCCGCGACGCTCGCGCATGTAGTAAAGCTGCGCGCGGCGAACCTTGGCGTGACGCAGCACCTCGATCTTCTCGATGCGCGGGCTGCGCAGCAAGAAAGTGCGCTCGACGCCAATACCGTGGCTGGCGATGCGCCGCACGGTGAAGTTCGCCTCGTTCCCACCGCGGCGCAGGCGGATGACCACGCCGTTGAAGACCTGGATACGCTCGCGGTTCCCTTCCACGATCCGCACATGCACGCGGACGGTATCGCCGGGGTGCAGCTCCGGAAAGTCGCGCTCTGGTGCTTCGAGGGCTTTCATCAGGTCGGTCATCTGGCGCTGTCCTTTTCACATTTTCACACGGCGGCGCCCGCCGCCGGAAGTGACACGTGGTGTTTTCGCTCACGAAAAAAGCCGGTCGCCCGGCCACCGAGCG
>DYEN01000216.1 GCA_020725705.1 Anaerolinea sp. | reverse complement strand
TCGGCTTCGCCAGCCTGGCTTACCTGTACCTCAAGCTGTGGAGCTGGATGTCGGTCAACTACTACAGCCATGTTCCCGGACACGCGGCCAGTATCCGCATCCTCAATGAAAACACGCCGTACGACTTCACGTTCTGGTGGGGCGAGGTGTTCATGGGCGCGCTGGCGCCGGCCATCATCTTCCTGTGGCCGCGTCTACGCCGCAACCGCTACATGCTGATGCTCGGCGCGCTGATGGTCGTTGCCGGGCTGGTTATCAACCGCTGGAATGTGACGCTCTCCGGCCTGGTCGTCCCGCTGGACTGGTCGCCGGGCGTGCTGGATGTATTCCCCATCAACACCTACGAGCCATCGCTGATCGAGTGGGGTGTCGCGGCGGGAATCGTCGGCTATAGCTGGCTGGGCTGGACGCTGGGCGTGCGCTATCTGCGGCTCTACCCGAACGCAGTGCGCATCGTGCGTCGCCGTGTCGTGACGCGCCCTGCCGTGGCGGAAAGCGGCGAGCAACCCGTCACCGCACGCTGAATGCTTTCGAACCCGCTCACCTGAGCCGGGAGCCGTGCTTCCGGCTCTTTTGATTCCCCTTCCCCCTTTAAAGAACTTTAAAGCCCCGTCTCCGCGAATTTAAACCGGATTTACTTGGGCTTTCACGTCTCGCCCTTACGATAGTCGGCGTGGACAGATACCCAATACACATGCGTCATGGGAACGCACAAGGAGAAATCATGCGTCAAGAACGTCGTTTGTGGCCGAGTCTGGTCGCGTTGAGCCTGGCTCTGGCATTGAGTCTGCCGGTGACGGCAACCTTCGCCCAGAGCACCGACGAGGTCGAGCCGATCAGCCTGCCGGCAGTCGACCCGCTGAGCGTGACCGGCGACATTGCCATTGCGGGCAGCTCAACCGTTGAGCCGGTAACCGTCGCCATGGCCGCCCGCTTCAACGAGGATGGCTTCGCCGGGAACATCGCCATCGCAGAAACCGGCACGTCGGCAGGCTTCGAGCGCTTCTGCAAAGAAGGATCGACCGACATCTCAAACGCCAGCCGCCCGATCAACGCGTCCGAACTGGCCGACTGCGAGGCGTTGGGCCGCGACGTGCTTGAGTTCCTGATCGGCATCGACGCGCTCACCGTGGCCGTCACGCACGATAGTTTTGTCGACCAGCTCAAGCGCTCGGACCTGATCGCTATCTTCACCGGTCAGGTCACCACGTGGGATCAGGTTAACCCGGAATGGCCGGCAGAGCGCATCCAGCTCTTTACGCCGGGCGTCGACAGCGGCACGTTCGACTTCTTCGGCGAGGCCGTTTTGGGCACGAAAGGCGCCTATAAGGAACGCAGCGCCCGTTTCGACGCCCTGCTGACCCCGAACCCGACCACCAGCGAGAACGACTACGTGCTGGTGCAGGGCATCCAGGGCACGCCCAACGCCATCGGTTACTTCGGCTTCGCCTACTTTGTGGAGAACCAGGACACGCTGAAGGCCGTCGCCATCGCCAATGACGTGACGCACGACAGCGACGGCAACCTGGTTGTCATCCCTGAAAGCGAATGGGAAACCGAAGGGATCGAGTACATCATGCCGACTGCCGAGACGGCTGAAAGCGGTGAGTACATGCTGAGCCGCCCGCTGTTCATTTACTCGGCTGTGCAGGTGCTTCAGGAGAAGCCCCAGGTCGCGGCGTTCATCAACTACTACCTGACCAACGCGAACGAAGTGGTCGAGGAAGTCGGCTACTTCCCTGTCAGCACCGAGGCGCTGAACGCGTCCAAAGCGGCCTGGCTCGAGGCAATGGGCATGGACGTGCCCGCCGCCAGCTAGGTACCGGCCACTCACAAACCGGGCGTGATATGGGGCGCGGCGCAATATCCCGTCCCATATCACGCCGTGCAGCATGCACAGCATGTCGGCGTACCTTAGAGGAAAAGATCTATGGATAATCAGGCAGTGATTGCCGAAGCCAAGCTCTGGAGCCAGGATACCGCGCGTCGTCGCGCCGCGCCCGGCGGATTTGAGAGAAAACCGCGCCGGGGTGAAAGCGTCATCCAGGGCTTTCTGTTCCTGTGTGGCGTTCTCACCATCTTCACCACACTGGCGATCGTTTTCGTGCTAGGGCGCGAGTCGCTGCTGCTGGTTACCAGCAAGTACGTTACGGAAACGGGCGCGGTTCACACCATCAGCCTGTTCGACTTCGTCAACACGACCGAATGGCAGCCGCACCGCTTCAAGGTCGGCATCGCGCCGCTGGTGTCTGCCACGCTGATGAGCAGCGCCATCGCCATGCTGGTCGCGCTCCCGCTTGGGCTGGGCGCGGCCATTTTCCTGTCCGAATACGCCAGCCCGCGCGTGCGCAGCATCTTGAAACCAATCCTGGAGGTGTTAGCGGGGGTACCCACCGTGGTGTATGGCTTCTTCGCGCTGCAGTTCATGACCCCCCTGCTCCAAAGCCTCTTTGGCCGCGGCACGGTCGAGATCTTCAACGTCGCGTCGGCAGGTACCGTGATGGGCATCATGATCCTGCCGCTGGTGGCGTCGATGAGCGAGGACGCGCTTAGCGCGGTACCGCGCTCGCTGCGCGAGGCCGCCTTCGGGCTTGGTTCGACCCGGCTGGAGACGACCACCCGCGTGATCCTGCCGGCGGCGCTGTCGGGGATCGCGGCGGCGGTGATCATCGCGATTTCGCGGGCCATCGGCGAAACGATGATCATGGCGATCGCAGCAGGGGCGCGCCCCAACCTGACCGCTAATCCGTTTGAGTCCGCCTGGACTATGACCGGCTACATTGCCAGCATCAGCGGGGGCGACCTGGCCTACGACACACTCGACTACAACAGCATCTTCATGGTCGGGCTGTTGCTGTTCCTCATGACGCTGGGCCTGAATATCCTCAGCCGCGCTTTTGTCGCGCGCTTCCGCGAAGTCTACGAATAGAGGACGGCGAGAGGCAGACCATGGATCGCGTTGCACTTTTTGCTGCGGGCTTTATCACTCTGGCGCTTGCGCTCAACGGCAGCCTGACCACCCCCGCAATCGCCGCGCGCAAGGGCTATCCTGCGCGGCTGGGTCTCGCCCTGGGGTTGGGCGCCGGGCTGCTCGGCAGTGTTCTTGGCGCGGTCGCCGGCGCGGCGCTGTGGCCGGATCGCAGCGGATTGCTCGTGGTGGGCAGTCTGCTCGGCGGGCTTGGGGCACTGGCTGCCGTGTGGCACCGCCTGCCCGATCGCGCCCGTCGCGACGCGCCGCTGCCCGAAGGTGAGGCCCTGCGGCGCAATATCCAGGCGCGGCACCTGCGGGGAACCATCGCGCGGACGCTCTACCTGGCCGCCATCCTCATCGCACTGGTCGCGCTCGCCACCCTGCTGTGGACCATCGCCAACAAATCGTTCGGTCTCGTCGCCGTGCAGTACGAAGTCGAGCCGGACGCGCTGCTGCTCAACGGCGAGCCAACCGGCCGCCCCCTGAACGAGCTTTCGGAAAACGAGCTGGAGCAGATCCTGGCACAGAACGTCCGCGAAGCCCTGCTGCGCCGCTTCATCCTCGAATCCGTGCTGACTGCGCCGCAGTCCGACTGGCCGCAGTTGAGTCCCGCGCCGGTCGCTGAGGCCATGGCGGGCCGGGCCTATCCGGCAGACCTGGCCGACCGGTCGCTCAACGAGCTGACCAGCGCCGAGGCCGCCCGCCTAATCAACGCCAATATGAACCGCAGCGATCTTGAGGAGCTGATCTTCAAGCGGGTGATCAATCCCACCGTCGTCGCGAGCTGGCCGCTGTGGGACGCGCTCACGCGGCGCGCCGAGATCAGCGCGTTTGCTGCCGAAACGTACCCGCAGGCCGAGCTACAGTGGCAAAGCTGGATCAACCGGGACTTCCTCACCGGCTCGCTCGATCCGCGCCGGGCGGATGTCACCGGTGTGCGTCCGGCCATCATCGGGTCGTTACTCGTGATCCTGATCGCGATCGCGTTCGCCTTTCCGATCGGCGTCGGCGCGGCGCTCTACCTGGAAGAATACGCGCGCGACAGCACCTTCAACCGGATCATCCAGACGAACATCAGCAACCTGGCCG
>DYEN01000215.1 GCA_020725705.1 Anaerolinea sp. | reverse complement strand
GCCGGGGCGAGACCGGCTTCACCGACGGTGATGTGCTGACCGTCGGCGGCAGCGTCGTGCGGCCCAACGAAGACCTGATCAAAGCCTTCCGGCCGGCAGCGGACTTCCTGGGCCTGGATGCGCTGTCCCTGGCGGTCGAGCCGCCGGTCCATGTCTGCTGTATTGAGTTCGAGGATCAGGTGTCCGGCACGGAGTATCACGTCGGCGACACGTTCATCGATGCGGGTGTGCCGATCACGGTGGAGCCGTTTACCTGGAGCAATGGCACCTCAACCACCAGCGGCGTGGCCGTGATCGGCACAGGCGGGCTGGCAGGCGGCTCCGGCAACGAGGCGAACACCAACAACGTTAACCTCTCGTTCGCGCTGCCCGGCACGCCGGCCGGCCTGACCATGCGCTTCGGCGAATACGGTGGCAACCTCAACATCCGCATCAACGGCGACTTTCGCAACTTCGACGATTTTGCCGACATCGACGGGATGACGATCGGGGGTGTGCAGGTCGCCGTCGCCACGCTCTCGCCCGAGCGGGGCGTGCTGGTGCTGGACGGCCCCATCAGCGATTTCGCGGTCGGCGGGCAGGAACTGTGGATCGACGAGATCTGCCTGAGCGGCGAGTAGGCCTTCCCATCGACCCGTAGACGGGGTGCGTTAGCCCGCCGACGGGTATCCCAAGAACAGCACACCCCCTGGTCCGTCGTGGAAGACGGAGCGCCAGGGGGTGTGTCTTAGCCACGGGCGCTTGGGTTGATTCTGGCGCCCGAGCGCCTGCGAAGGCAGGTCTGACGCGCGCTATTCGTACAGCAGCGCGGCGATTTCCTCGTCGTCGATGTTCTCGGCGGTGTAGTAGAAGAAGCCGGTGTCGATGTGCTCGGGCAGTTCCTCACCGCGCAGCGCCATCACCGCCGCTTCGACGGTGCGGTAGCCGATGCCGATCGGATTCTGCGTGATCGCGCCCGCCATCACGCCCGAACGCACCGCTTCTATCTGCTGCAGGCCCGAGTCGTAGCCGATCACCACGATCTTGCCTTCCATCCCCAGCTCGACCACCGCGTTCAGCACGCCGATCGCTGAGCCTTCGTTCGCGCCGAAGAAGCCCTTCAGATTCGGGTGCGCTAGGATAATCGCCTTCGCCAGGTCGGTCGAACGCAGGTGGTCGCCGCCGCCGTACTGGATGTCGACGATCTCGATGTCGGGATAGGCTTCCTCAATGCGCTCCTTGAAGCCGGTCACGCGGTCGATGCCGGTGCGGCTGGTCTGGTCATGGGCGATCACAGCCACTTCGCCCTCGAAACCGATCAGCTCGGCCATCATATCCGCCGCCAGCGCCGCCGCAGCCACGTTGTCGGTCGCCGCCGTGGTCAGCGGGATGTCGCTGTCAACGCCCGAGTCGAAGGCGATCACCGGGATGCCCTCTTCCTGCGCGCGCTCCAGCAGCGGGATCGCGGCCCGGCTGTCCAGCGCGGCGAAGCCGATCGCATCCGGGTTCTTGTCCAGCGCGGTCTGGAGCATTTCAATCTGCTTGTCGACCTGCGACTCGGACTCCGGCCCTTCGAACGTGATGGTCACGCCGCAGGCTTCCGCCGCCTGCTCCGCACCGAGCTTAACCGCCTGCCAGAACTGATGCTGGAAGCCCTTCGAAATCAGCGGGATATAGTATTCCTCGGCCTCGATCTCAGCGCGGTTTTCTTCGGTGCAGTACGGCACCCACTCAGCCTCTTCCTCAGGCTCTTCAGTCGGCTCAGGGGTGCTGTCGCTCTGCGGATAGACGACGCCCACGGAGAGGGTCAGCGCAAAAACCAGAACAAAAAGCATGGCAAACAGTCTGCTGAGTTTCATGTTATTTTGTCTCCCTCAGATCACCTGAAGTCGTACGATGGTTGGTTCCTTGCTGCGGTCATGCAAAGTGCCAGGATAGGGGTTAGTCCTGCGCCCCTGGATCGCCCGCCCGATCGCGAGCGCGCTGGCCTGGCGATGGCAGAGCTGGCCGGTTGTCCTCCTTTCTATTCGTCATGCCGCAAGCTGTCTCGGCTGGCGCCTCGTAGAGCGGCTCTCGCACAATGCGCGGGGCTAGGCCCGGCGGCGGATGATGTCCAGATAGACCGCGCCGATCAGAATCGCGCCGGTGACGACGATCTGCCATTCCGGGTCAACGGACATGATCCGTAAGCCGTTGATCAGCACGCTCATCACGAACGCACCGATGATCGTGCCCATGATCGTCCCTTCGCCGCCGCTTAGCGAGGTGCCGCCGATCACCACCGCCGCGATCGCGTCCAGCTCGTAGCCCTGCCCCAGCGCGGGCTGCGCGGAATTGAGCCGCGCCGCCATCAGCACACCGCCCAGCCCGGCGAACAGCCCCCCCACGGTATAGACCAGCGTCTTCCAGAACTTGACGTTGACGCCCGATAGGCGCGTCGCTTCCTCGTTGCTGCCGAGCGCGAACGTATAGCGGCCCAGCACGGTGCGATTCAGCAGGAAGGCCGCCACGATCGCCGCGCCAAACAGGATCAGCACCGCGTTCGGGATCTCAAACTCCGGGAAGACTTTTCCGATCAGCGACCCCAGCGCGATCGAGCGGAACGCTGGCGCGTCGTTGAAGTAGATCGGGCGCAACTCCGACAGGACCAGCGCCAGCCCTTTGGCGATATACATCATGCCCAGCGTGGCGATGAACGGCGGGACTTTCATCCGCGCGACGACCGTGCCGTTGATCAGACCCGCCAGCCCCCCGGTCAGCACGCCGCCGACCACGCCGACTCCCACCGGCAGGCCCCAATTGACAATGAACATGGCGGTCATCACCCCCGAAAAGGTCATGACCGTCCCAATCGACAGGTCGATCCCGCCGGTGATGATGACAAAGGTCACGCCCAGCGCCAGCACGCCGTTAACCGAGGTCTGTAGCAAAATCCCCACAACGTTGTTGAAGGTCATGAAGTGCGGCGACGCCAGCGAGAAGTAAACCAATAGCAAAATCAGTGCGCCGAACGCGAGGAACTTTCGCGTTGCGTCCGCGCGCAGCATCGAGCGACCTGAGATCTTCTTGGGGACAACCGTAACGTCCATACGCCGCCAGTCCTGTTCTGAATACTAGGGCTGTCTTATTGAACGACAGCGCTGCGCTGCGTGGCGAACTGCATAATCTTCTCTTGAGTGGCGTCGGCGCTGCTCAGTTCGCCGGTGATCCGCCCCTCGCACATCACGATGATCCGGTGGCTCATCCGCAGAATCTCTGGTAACTCGGACGAAATCATCACGATCGATTTGCCCTGCCGCGCCAGATCGTTCAGCAGCCGGTAGATCTCGCTCTTGGCGCCGACATCGATGCCGCGCGTCGGCTCGTCGAAGATCAGGATGTCGGTATCGGCGGTCAGCCATTTGGCGATCACGAGCTTCTGCTGGTTGCCGCCGGAAAGGTTCTTGACCTTCTGCTGCAAGCTGGGGGTCTTGATCGCCAGCATCTCGACAAAGCGGTGGGCCGTCGCGCGAATTTTCGCCTGCTGCACCACGCCGATCCGGTTCAGAAAGCGCTGGAAAGCCGCCAGGACGATGTTCGTTTCCACATCCATGTCCAGCGTCAGCCCGTAGCGTTTGCGGTCTTCGGACAGATACCCGATCCCGTGGCGCACGGCATCGCGCGGACTCTTGATCGTCACTTTCCTGCCCCGGACCAGAATCTCACCGGAGTCGATCGGATCGGCGCCGAAGATAGCGCGCGCCACCTCGGTCCGCCCGGCGCCCATCAGCCCCGCGAAGCCGACAATTTCACCCTTCTTAAGCTGGAAGCTGACGTTCTGCAGTGTGCGTCCCCGGCTGAGGTTGCGGACCTCCAGCACAACTTCCTGGCTGCCGTTTTCCGGAATCTCCGGCGACGCTTCGTAGATCGTCCGGCCTACCATCATGCTGATGATGCGGTTGATGTCGGCATCTTCGATGCGCACCGTGTCGATATAGCGGCCATCGCGCATCACGGTGACGCGGTCGGCGATCCGCCAGAGTTCTTCCAGCCGGTGTGTGATGTAGACGATCCCCACACCGCGGTCGCGCAGATGGCGGATGATCCGAAACAGTTCCTCGATCTCCGCGTCGGTCAGCGCCGCGGTCGGCTCGTCCATGATCAGCACGTCGGAGTTGAACGACAGCGCCTTGGCGATCTCCACCATCTGCTGCTTGGCGACCGTGAGCGACGCCACCTTGGTGCGGGGGTCCAGATCGACGTGCAGCGTTTCGAGAAGCTGCCGGGTTTGGTCGTTGATCGCTTTTTCGTTCAGCAGGAAGCGTACGCCCTGGCGCGGCTCGCGGCCAATGAAGATATTCTGCGCCACGGTCAGATGGGGCATCAGGTTGAGTTCCTGGTGGATCATGGAGATGCCGTGCTGCTGCGCGGCGCGCGGGTTGGACAGGTTGACTTCCTTGCCCCGCAAAAGAATCCGGCCCGCGTCTTTCGAATAGACGCCGGCCAGGACTTTCATCAGGGTCGATTTGCCCGCGCCGTTTTCCCCGACCAGCGCGTGCACCTCGCCCGCGCGCAGATCGAATGAGCAGTTCTCGAGCGCGTGAACACCGGGAAAACTCTTGTCGATGCCATCCATCACAACAAGTTCTTCGTTCATGCGCCACCCTCTATCCGTCCGCCGGGCAGTCTGCGCATCGCTACCAGGATCGACTATTTTGCCCCGGCGGCCGCTCACCCTCCCGTGCACCGCAGCCGGTAGATTGGAGAGAGTCTATCAGCCACTCAGGTTGAGAAGATGCGGGCATGCGGAACGGTACACATCTATTTCGGACACGTAAAACTAAACCGCATTCGGATGCATGATAACGATAACATATCATAGACTGATCCGGCTGTCAAACGCCTGCCCGCGCCGCGCGCGTCCGGTGGAAAATCCGGCGTCTCCGCCGGCGCATCGATCACGTTACCACGCCGACGGTCAGCATCAGGTTCGCCCACACGCGCGCCTCGCCGGTAGCGATCACCAGCCCGACTTCCGGGCGCTGGGCGAAGACATAGAAGTCAAAGCGCCCCAGCGGCTGTAGTGCGATACCAGGCAGCCGCTCGCGAAACTCCTGGACGATGGGCGGCTCGCTGCCGTCGTCGGGCTGCATGACATGCGCCGCCTCGACCGGGATCGCCGTGACCAGCGCCTCAAGGACCTGCGTGACAGTCACCAACCCCGGCCGCAGGTTGAGGAAGACCCGCGCCGCCGCGGGGTTGGTGTGCGTCGCGAACGGGAAGTTGCCATCGGCGATCAGCACCATGCTGCCGTGGCCCATGCTTCCCAACGCGCTCAAGATCGCCGGGTGAGTGAGTGTCGTTTTCAGCATGCCTGATTCCTCTCGGTCAGCAGAGCGCCGTCCCGCCCGGCGCCCATAACCACGCGCAAGAGCCGCTTGAGCGGCTACCCCCGCTGTCCTGGCCCCTGGAGCGAACATTCCCCTCGCGTCAGCGGTCTTCCGGAGGCGGCGGGCCGCTCGAGCGGCGATAAACGAACTGGGGCGGCAGGATCAGCTCCTGCGTCGTTTCCGGTCCCTTGCCTTCCAGCCGGTTGAGAAGCAGCAGGGTTGCCTGCTGACCCATCTCGTAGGCCGGCTGCATGGCGGCCGTGAAAAACGGGTCGAT
>DYEN01000214.1 GCA_020725705.1 Anaerolinea sp. | reverse complement strand
GCGGCGCTGGGGGCGGCGGGCGGCTTCGCGCTGGCGAACAAGCACAACAGCGCGCTCGCCGTAGGGATCGCCTTCTTCGCCGTGCTGATCGAGCCGCTGATCCGGCGCGGGGCGGGCGGCGTGCGCTTCGACCCGGCGCATCTGGCGCGGCTGGCGCTGGCGGGCGGGCTGGCGGTTGCGGTTTTCGTCGCGCTCAACCCGGCGTGGTGGTCCGACCCGCTCCATATGCCGGGGCGGGTGGTAGATGCGCGGCGCGACCTGCTGGAGTTGCAGGTCGGCGGCTTCGGCGGGTTCGAGTCAGACGGCGAGCGCGTCCGTGCCCTGTTCAGCCACGCGTTCTTTTCTCCGCCGCAGTATTATGAGGTTCCGGTGTGGCAGGAATACATCGGCGACCAGATCGCAGCCTACGAGGCAAGCGGGCTGGCCGGGCGGTTGGGCGGGCCGGTGTGGGGCTGGCTGCTGGTCGCTGCGAGCGCCGCCGGCGGGCTGGCACTGATCCGGCACCGGCGGAATGGCCGGGCGCTGCTGGTGCTCTTGTGGGCCGGGCTGACCGCACTGGGGCTGCTGATCGCGACGCCGCTCGATTGGCAGCGCTATTACCTGCCGCTCCAGCCACCGATCGCGGTGCTGGCCGGGATCGGCGTGGGGTGGCTGGCTGCCGAGGCGTCGAGTAGGGTGCGTGTGGCGGGCCTGCCGCGCCGCCGCGGGAGCGTCTAGGGATGCTGTTGCTCGACGCGCGCGACCTGCCGCCGGTGGTGGCGGCGCTGGTCTTCGCCTATCCGTGGGCCGCGTTGGCGCTGGGGCGCGATCGTCCGGCGCTACTGACCGCGCTGACGACGCTCGCGCTTAGCCTGGGCACGCTGACGCTCGGCATGCTGGGGCTGACGCTGGCAGGCGCGCTGCGTCTGGGCCTGGTGTGGGGCGGGATGCTGGCCGTCTTCGCGTTGGGAATGGCGCTGCTGGTGTGGCGCGGGCCGCTGCGCGCTGCCCGGTCACGCGCCGGGCTGCGGGACGGCTGGCGGCGGCTGCGCAGCGCTCCGCTGGCGGGGCTGGCGCTGGCCGTGATCGCCGCGATCGCGGCGCTGGTGACCTTTAACCTGCTCTACTGGCCCTTCAACGCCGATGACGCGGTCTCGATCTACGCCATGCAGAGCCGGATCATTTTCGAGTCGCGCGCGCTGCCACATGACAACGGCCTGTACGAAGCCTATCCGCTGCTGGTGCCGCTGAGCTATGCCTACGCGCATCTTGTCGCCGGGGCGGTGCACGAATATCTGGCGCTGGTGTTCGCGGCGGCGCTGTCGGTGGGGGCGTTCGCCGCGGCGGGCGCGCTGGGCGGAACGCTCTACGACGCGCGAACGGGGCTGCTGGCGGCGCTGCTGCTGGCGCTGACGCCGATCTTTGTGCGCTGGTCGGCGACCGGCTACACGGACGTGCCGGCAGGGTTTTTCGCGGCGCTGGCTGCGCTGTTTGCCTGGCGGATGCTGCGCGAAGGCGGCCGGCGCGACGCGCTTCTGACCGGCGTGATGGCCGGGCTGGCGGCCTGGACGAAGAACAGCGCGCTGGCGCTGGCGGTGTCGGCGGGGCTGGCGGTCTTCTACGGGATGCTGCCGCGTCATGACGGGGCGCGCCTGACGCTGCGACACGCGGCGCCGGCCGCGCTGGGGCTGCTGGTCACGGCGGGGCCATGGTACGCGCGCAACGTGATCGAATTCGGGCGCCTGGTTCCGGCGACGGTGTGGACCGATCGCGCTCAGCCCACACTGCACAATCTGGTTCCCTTTCTGATGCACGCCGGGATCGAGCAGTTCTTTGTGCCGGGCGCGATCCTGACGCTGGGCGGCGCGGCGTGCGCGATTGAGGCGCTGCGCCTGCCGGGCCGCGAGCGAGACAGCGCGCGCGTGCTGTTGATCTTCGCGTTGCCCTTCGCGGTGGCGTGGTGGCGGATGGCGTCCTACGAGGTGCGCTTTCTGATGACGATCCTGCCGCTGGTGGCGGTGATGGGCGCGCGGGTGCTAGTCCGCCTGAGCGAGTGGGTGCCGCTTCCGTCCGGCAAGGCAATCCGGCGCGCGGCGCCGATCGCCCTGGCGGCACTGGTGATCGCGCTGGCGCTGCCGGCGGCACGCAAGGCCGTGCAGTATAAGGGCGAGATCGTGCGCGCGCCGCGCATGAGCGACGCCGAGCGGCATCGGATCACGCTGGGGGGCGTGTACGAGGTGGCGCGCTATCTCGACGCGCTGCCCGCCGACGGGCCGATCCTCAGCGATACGTATTTTCTGCCGTTTCACGTCCATTCCGCCCCGGTAGTGGTCGGCGGTCTGCCGCGCCGCGACACGCTGGCCGGATACCGCTATCTGGTGCTTTCGCCGGGCAGCCCGCTGCCAGGGGCGATGACCGACGCCGATGCTGCGCTGCTGGCCGAGATCGACGGGTATCGCGTGTTTCGCATCACCTACACAGGCGGCCCGGAGTCATGATCCCTGACTGGCTGGTTCCTGCTTTCGCGCTGGCGCCGCTGGCGGCGTGGATTTTTCTGGGTGTGGGCGTGCCCTGGGCGCTGGCACTGCTACCGCGCTCGCTGTGGCGCGAGCGGGCCGTTGTGCTGGCGGTCGGGATGGCGCTGGGTCCGCTGGGCTACACCGCCGTGATGGCCGGGCTGGGCACAGCGGGGATGCTCCGTTTCGGTCCGGCGCTGGCCGGGTCGGCGGTGGTGGCGGCCATCGGCGCGGGGATGGCGCTGCGGCGCTGGCGGCGCGAGCCGCCGGGCGAGGCGTTCCCGGCTTGCGATGCAGACCGGTGCTGGGGCGCGGTCGAGCGCCTGCTGGTGGCGGCGATCGCGATCGTGCTGGTGGCGACGTTCGCCGTCATCGCGTACTGGCCATTTCTGGCCTATGACCCGCAGTGGGTCTACGCCTACAACGCCAAGCTGTTCGTGATGCGCGAGGCGATCCCGGACACGCTCGGCTATTACCCCCCGCACATCTCGCTGGGCTACACGGCGATGCAGCAGGCGTGGGGGTCGATCGACGATCACGCGGCGCGGGCGATCATTCCCTGGTACAACACGGCGCTGGTGCTGATGGCATACACGCTGGGGCGGCTGGTGTTCCGCTCGCGGCGGGTGGGGCTGCTGACGGCGACGATCTGGGCGCTTTACCCGCACAGCGCGGCGTGGGCCGGGGCGGGCGACCTCGAAATTCCGCTGACCCTCTACCTGACCGGGGCGAGCGCGTTTTTCATCGAGGCGTGGCGCGGCGAGCGCACCCGCGAGGCGGTGCTCAGCGGCGTGCTGCTGGGCGGGGCGCTGTGGACCAAGCCGACCGGCGGCGCGTGGGCGCTGGGGGCGATGCTGGCCGTTGCGGGGTGGGCGCTGTACGTGCGCCTGCGCCCGGAGGCGGTCTGGCCCAAGTTGCGCGTGGCGCTGATTGCCGGGCTGGCGAGCGTGCCTCTGGGCGGCGTCTGGTACGCCCGCAACGTGCTGTTGGGGCACGAGGCGGTCACCTTCCCGGCGGATTACTGGCACGGCTTCGCGCAGCGCTCCGGGCAGGAACTGGGCTGGCCGATTCTGCTCGCGGTGCTGGCCGCGGGCGGGCTGATCGCGCACCCGGCGGGACGCCGGACGGCGCTGGCGCGAATCGGCTTGCCGTTGCTGGCGGTCGCGCTGTTGCTGGCCGGGGCGCTGCCCAGCGCGCTCGATGTGGAGCGCATCGCGCAGGGCGATCCGCTGCGCGAGCTGTGGCGCTGGCTGCGGGGCGACCTCACCGCGCGCGGGCGGATGACTCTGCCGGAGGCGACGCTGGTCGTGGTGGGGGGCGGGCTGTTGCTGGCCCTGGGGCGCCGGGCGTGGGCGCGCTGGCCCCGTGCCCGCCGCGAGACGGTCCTGCTGCTGTGGGTGCTGTTGTTGCCGTATGGCGCGGTGTGGTTCGTCAATTTCTCGTACCACTACCGGCTGAGCTTCGCGATCGTGCCGCTGCTGGCGGTCCAGGCCGCGGCCCTGATCGACGGCTGGGTGTGGCCGGGGCGGGTGGCACGCCGGACCGGGCGGGCGATCGGCGCGCTGGTGGTGGTGGCAGCGGGGGTGGCGGTCGCGGCGGCGGTGGAGTTTAGCGCGCGACCCTGGCTCGAGGGGAACCTGCGCGACGACCGGGCCAAGTACGACGCCGGCAACCCGGCGCTGATGGTGGTCGTGCACATGCTGGAAGATTACGCCGCCGCACACGGCGAGCCGGTCGTCAGCGCGCCCGGCGAGGACCGGCTGCCGTTCTTCTTCCCCACCTGGGACATTCGCAACAGCCGTGCTTTTGATGCGCTGCCGACACGCCTGGAAGACCTGGCCGGGGTCGATATCTACATCGCCAGCTCGGTGTCGGATTTTCTGATGCAGCGGGCCGGGGTGTGGCCGAACTCGCTGACCGCGGACGCGGCAGTCGCCATAGCCTATCACCGGGTGGGCGCGTCTGGCCCGACGGGCGAGCGGTGGCCGACGGTGCTGGCGCCGATCCCGCTTGGCCAGGACGGATCGCTGGCGGTGGATGACGGAAACTTTCGCTACAATGCGTTCGCCGTCCATCCCGAGGCGCGCTGGACGCCGATGGAGCCGGGCGGGCGCGCCACGGCGTGGACGCTCTTCGGCGATTTCGCCGAGTTTATCGGCTACGATATGAGCAACCTGAACTGGGTCCGGGGCCAGCGTATCACGCTGTCGCTCTACTGGCGCCCAACCGAGAACGCCCCGCCGCCGCAGGATTACAGCATCTTCATTCACCTGCTGGACGCCGATGGTGAACGGCTCACCGGTTGGGACGGCGTGCCGCTGCAGGGCGCCTACCCGACGCGCTTCTGGCGGCCGGGCGAGTCCCTGCTGGACTTCTGGGTGTTGAGAATTCCAGAGGATATTCCGGCGGGACGGGCCAGCCTGCGCATCGGGATCTACGATCCGATCGAAGGGGCGCGGCTGCCGGTCACCGTGGACGGCGAGCCGGTTGGAGACGGCCTGATTCTGCGCGACGATATCGAGGTGCGCTAGGTATGCCCGTGCGGGCGGAGCAGCCTCACAGCGCGGCGACGGCCAGCGCCAGGTCGCGCCGGACGTCGTCGCTCAGGAAGGCCGCCCATGCCTCGGGAAACGACTCGAGCAAGGCCTGCCGCTCGGCAGCCAGCGCCGCGGCGTAGTCGTACACGCCGCCGAGATCGGGCCGGGCGAAGGCGGGCGTGCCGCTGTAGGTCGCTTCGTGCGCGTCGATGATGGCGTGCAGTTGGGTGATGGCGACATCGGCGTCGTTGAGATCGCCCAGATGATCCTGCATGCGCTTGATCTCTTTGATCACACGTTTGGCTTCTGGCCCCAGCACTTCCTCGAAGAACTCCAGCGCGTAGCGCAGCCGCTTGAAGTCGATCCGCAGCGCGTGCAGGGTGGTGATGGGGGCGCCCGCGAGAACCGGCTCGTAGGCGCGGACCTGCTCGTAATGGGTGTAGATCAGGCGCGGGGCGACGTGCCGTACCTGGTAGGGAACCGGTGCGTCAGCAGCGGGTGCGGGTCTGGCGCCGGCGCCCGGTTCGCGCAGGAACTCGTCGAAGCGCCGGACGAAGCGGGCGAAGCGCTTGCTGTCGAGCATCGCGATCAGCGCGGCGCGGGCTTCGCTCAGCCGCGCGTCCCACAGGTCCAGCAGCGGGGTGAGATCGGAGCCGGGATGCCCGGCGGCGAAACGCCCGGCTTTGTCGAGCGCCACTTCTAGATCGCGCACGGCGCCGAGCGCGGCGGCGATCTCGCGCAGCGCGTCGCGGAAGGGCCGGACGGCTTTGGCGACGAAGAACGGCTTGAAGAGCCGTAAGGCGCTGCGCATCCGGCGCGTTGCAACGCGCATATCGTGCACCGCTTCGATGTCGATCCCCAGGCGGCTGCCCGGCTCGTTGAGCAGCATGCGCTCGAAGTGAAAGTGCAGGACTTTGCGGCCCGCTTCGGACACCGGATCGTCGGGCAGCACGCCGACCGCGGGCAACAGCGCCAGCGGCAGGCGCGGGATATCAACACCGGGGATCGGCTCTCGGACGGGGGCGGGCACAGCTGCCTCGGCCCGGTGATCGGGGAAAATGCCCAGCCGGGCCTTGCGCCATTCGCGGCGCCAGCGCCAGACGGTGTGCCTGGTCACCCGGGTGGCGGCGGCGATTGTGGCGGCATCTTGCCCCGCGTAGCTCATCAGGATGATCGCCGCGCGGCGCGCCTCGGCAGGCGGGGCTGTGTCGCGAATCTGCACGAGGATGCTTTGCTCGCGCTCGGACAGCGTGTCGATCATAGGCTGCGCTCCTGGGCACAGGGGAAAATCGGGTTTGCCGGATGTCGAGTCTAGTGTAGCATATTTGGTCAGGTTTGCTGAGTGAGGCGGTGGGCAGGATGGATGATGTTTGACGATATGGCGGAGTATATGGGAGATCACGGGGGGCATGAGGCGGTCCTCAAGCTGCTGTACGGGATGCTGGTGGGGGCAGAGCAGCGGATGGACACGCTGGGCGACTGGGCGGAACGGCTGGCGGGGGCAAATCCGACCCCGCTGGCGTCGCGCTTCGTGAACCAACTCGGCGACGAGTGGTTCGACGCGCCCGCACCGGACGACTTCTGCGCCCAGGTGGCCGAGCATGTCCGGCGCCATCTGGCAAGCTGGCACCCCGGCTGGCCGCACCTGTGGGCGCATATTCTGCGCGTGACCGGCTGCGCGCTGGCCCTGGCCGACGACGAAGGCGCCAGGCCTGAGGAAGTTTATCTGCTGGGCGTGTGCCACGACGTCGCCAAGCTGGACGAACTGCGCACCAGCGAACCGCACGAAGAGCTGGGCGCCGCCTTCGCCGCGCGCGTGCTGCGCGGCTACCTGCCGCCGGACCGGATCGACGCGATACAGGCCGCGATCCTCAAGGAAGGCGATGGGGACGTGCTGGGCAACATCCTGCACGACGCCGACAAGCTCGACAAGATCGGCGCCACCGGCGTGCTGCGGCGCATCTCGACCGAGACGCGCCCGAGCTGGCTCAGTTCGGCACTGTGGCGCGTGGGGGACGACCTGGCGCGCTTTCCGCCCATGCACTTCGATCTGAGCCGCGACCTGGCCGCGGCCAAGCGCGAGTTTCTGGGGTGGTTTCTGCCCCTGGCCGAGTCCG
>DYEN01000213.1 GCA_020725705.1 Anaerolinea sp. | reverse complement strand
ACGCAGTCGCAGAGGGAGAGGGGTTTGGGGTGAGGGGCAAAACCTACCCGCCCCCGCCAACGCCCTCGATGATCCCGCCCTCGGTCATGGCGCGGGCGTCGAGCGCGCGGCGCGCATCCGCCTCGCTCATGTATCCCAGCTCGACCACCACATCCAGGATCGAGCGGTTCTCGGCCATGGCCTTCTTGGCGACTTCCGCACCCTTCTGGTAGCCGATGATCGGGTTCAGCGCGGTGACCAGGATCGCATTCTTCGCCAGCCAGCCCTCGGCCTTCTCGCGGTTGGCAGTCACCCCCACGACGCACTTGTCGGTGAAGGCGTTGACCGCGCCGATGGTGACGTGCATCATCTCGAACAGGTTGTGCGCGATGATGGGCATCATCACGTTCAGCTCAAGCTGGCCCGCCTGCCCCGCCAGCATCACGGTCAGGTCGTTGCCCATGACATGGAACATCGCCATGTTGAGCATCTCGGCCAGCACGGGGTTGACCTTGCCAGGCATGATGCTGGAGCCGGGCTGCACCGCCGGCAAGCGGATCTCGTCCAGGCCGGTCGCGGGGCCGCTGCTCAGCAGGCGGAAGTCGTTGGCGATGCGCGTCAGGTCCTGCGCCAGCGTGCGCATCGCGCCGGAGAAGAAGACCGCATCCTGCATGGACTGCATCGACTCGAACAGGTCGTCGCTCTCGTACAGCACAAACCCGGTCAGCCGCGAAAGCGTCTGGACCATGCGGCGGTGGTATTCGGGATGCGCGTTGAGGCCGGTCCCGGTCGCCGTCCCGCCGATGCCCAGCCGGCGCAGCCCGTCTGCCGCCAGCGTGATCTTCTCGATGTTGCGCTCGACCGCCTTAGCATAGGCGCCGAATTCCTGCCCCAGCCGCACCGGAACCGCGTCTTGCAGGTGGGTGCGACCGCTTTTCACCACATCGTCGAACTCGCGCGCCTTGTCGGCCAGCGCGTCCGCCAGGTGACGCAGCGCGCCCAGCAACTCGTCCAGCCGCCACAGCACCCCCAGCCGGATCGCGGTGGGGATCGTGTCGTTGGTGGACTGCGCCATATTGACGTGGTCGTTGGGATGCACCGGCTTGTCGGGGTCGGTGATGGCGAAGCCGAGCAACTGGTTGGCGCGGT
>DYEN01000212.1 GCA_020725705.1 Anaerolinea sp. | reverse complement strand
CGCGGCGAGCCGACCGTGACGGATGTGATCGTGAGCAGCAGCGTCAACGGCTACGACGAAGGGACGCTGCTCGCCCTGGCGGCCAGTGCCGAGCGCGGCAGCGAGCACCCGCTCGGCGAGGCGATCGTCCGCGCGGCCCAAGAGCGAGGTATCGCCCTCAGTGCCCCGCAAGACTTTCAAGCCATCACCGGCCAGGGCATCCGCGCCACCGTGAACGGACGAACCGTGCTGGTGGGCAACTTCGCACTGATAACCAGCAACGGCGTGCATCTGAACGGACTGGAGCCAGAAGCAGAGCGGCTGCAGCGCGAGGCGAAAACCGCGATGTGGCTGGCGGTGGACGGACAGGCAAGCGCGATTATCGCCGTCGCCGACACGATCAAGGACGGCTCAGTCGAGGCGGTGCGCCGCTTGCACGAACTTGGTTTGACAGTCGTAATGATGACCGGAGATAACCGGGCCACCGCGCACGCGATCGCCGCCGAGGTCGGCATCGATCGTGTCTTCGCCGAAGTCAAACCCGGCGACAAGGCGGCGTATGTTCAGCAGCTTCAGCAAGAAGGCTACCTCGTCGGCATGGTCGGCGACGGGATCAACGATGCGCCCGCGCTGGCCCAGGCCGATGTGGGCATCGCGATCGGCACCGGGACCGATGTGGCGATGGAAGCGTCCGATGTGACGCTGATCAGCGGCGATCTACGCGGCGTCCCCCGTGCTATCGCGCTCAGCAAGAGCACAATGCGCACGATTAAGGAAAACCTGTTCTGGGCATTCGGCTATAACACGGTACTGATCCCGGTGGCGGCGGGCGCCCTCGCCCCGTTTAGCTGGGCGCCGTCGTTCTTGCAGCAGCTCAGTCCGATCCTGGCTGCGGGGGCGATGGCCTTCAGCTCCGTCAGTGTGGTCACAAACAGCCTGCGGCTGCGCCGAGTGAGACTCCACTGAGTCCCCGAGAGTCAGGTAGAGCGCCGGGCAGTTGCAGATCATCCGCCCGGCACGAACAAGGAAACTACGATGCCAACCACCAGCCCGCCCTCTTCGCGCTCGTTGATCATGGTGCACAGTGTGATGCGACACTGGCTGACGATCTTTCTCGTCGGCTACGGCATTTTCAATGCCCTACCGTTTGCCGCGCCGGTGTTCATGCGGCTCGGATGGTCTGGCCCGGCCAATGCAATCTACACCGGCTATTCGCTGCTCTGCCACCAGATGGCGCAGCGTTCGTTCTTTCTGTTTGGCGACCGCCTGAT
>DYEN01000211.1 GCA_020725705.1 Anaerolinea sp. | reverse complement strand
GTGGACAGCGCCGTCGCGGCGCATGGCCGTGCCCCGGCGATGGCAACCGGCATCAAGCGCGTCCTGCCCGACCGGGTCGTGTTCACCTATCAGGGAGACGGCGATCTGGCTGCGATCGGGCTGGCGGAGATCGTGCACGCGGCCACCCGCGGCGAAAACATCACCACAATCTTCATCAATAACGCGATCTACGGCATGACCGGCGGGCAGATGGCTCCCACCACGCTACCGGGCCAGCACACGACGTCGTCGCCCGGTGGCCGCGATATCGAGATCACGGGCTTCCCGGTGCGGATGGCCGAGCTTTTGGCCGGTCTGACGGGTACCGCCTACGTGGCGCGCCGCTCGCTCCACAACGTGAAAGAGATCAACCGCGCCAAGAAGGCGATCCGGACGGCGTTCGAGACGCAGCTTGCCGGGTTGGGGTTCGCCATGGTCGAGTTGCTGTCGTCCTGCCCGACCAACTGGCACCTGTCGCCACCCGAGGCGCTACAGTGGATCGAAGATTACATGGTGCCCTACTATCCGCTGGGCGACTATAAAGTGATTGAGCCGGTTCAAGACTTAATGAAGCGATAGGATGCGCCATGCAGGAAGAAATCATTTTTGCAGGCTTCGGCGGGCAGGGCGTCTTGTTTGCGGGGCAGCTTCTGGCCTACACCGCCCTGGCCGAAGGAAAGCACGTCACGTGGATTCCATCGTACGGGCCGGAGATGCGCGGCGGGACGGCCAACTGCACGGTAGTGGTCAGCGACGAACCGATCGGGTCGCCGGTGACCAAGCACCCCAGCATCGCCGTCGTCTTCAACAACCCGTCCCTCGAGAAATATGAAGAGCTGGTCAAACCGGGCGGGCTGCTGGTCATCAACCAGTCGCTCATCACCATCGAGACCCACCGGACGGACATCACCATTGTGCGCATCCCGGCCACGGCCCTGGCCTCGGAGATGGGCGATGTCCGGCTGACGAATATGCTGCTCTTCAGCGCCATGCTCGCCCAACGCCCCGTCGTCTCGCTGGAGACGGCGCAGGAAGTCCTGCTGGAAAAGCTCGGTGCACGCAAGGCGGAGTTGCACGCACCGAATCTGGCGGCTCTGGCGCGGGGGTGGGAGCTGGGCCGCCAGGCTGCGCCCGCGAGCGAATCCACCTAGCCAGGTGCGCGCCCGCCAAATCGTATCGCCTCGCTACGCCCGCTGCGCCGGCCCCTGGCGCGGCGGGCGTTTGATTCTGGCCCGCGTTCGCAGTACATTACTGGCGTTTCACCGGCTACGCCCGGCGGCTTATGCTTCCGGTCGTGATACACGCGAGAGAAATGATGTCCGATCAACCACCCAGCTTCGACGGTTTCGTGTGCCCGCTGCCGCTGCGCGACTACCCGCAGATCGTGTTGGGGCACGGCAGCGGCGGGCGGCTCTCCGCCGACCTGATCCAGCATCTGTTCGTGCCCCTGTTTGACAACCCGGCGCTCGCCAGCCTCAATGATCAGGCCGTGCTGGAACTGGGCGGGATGCGGCTGGCGTTCACGACCGACTCGTTCGTGGTCAACCCGCTGTTCTTCCCCGGTGGCGATATCGGCAGCCTGGCGGTGCACGGCACGATCAACGATCTGGCAGTCAGCGGGGCGCAGCCGCTGTTCCTCTCCGCCGGGTTCATCCTGGAAGAAGGGCTGGCGATGGACGACCTGGGGCGGATCGCCACCAGCATGGCCCGCGCCGCCCGCCAGGCCGGGGTTCAGATCGTAACCGGCGACACGAAGGTGGTCGAGAAGGGTCACGGCGACGGCCTGTTCATCAACACGTCCGGGATCGGCGTGGTGCCTGCCGGCGTGCATATCGCGGCGGATCAAGCCCGCCCCGGCGATGTCGTGATCGTGAGCGGCACAGTCGGCGATCACGGGATGGCGATCATGTCGGTGCGCGAGGGGCTGGCTTTTGAGAGCGAGCTGGCCAGCGACAGCGCCCCACTCCACACACTGGTCGCGGCGATGCTGGAGGCGACGCACGCGATCCACTGCCTGCGCGACGCGACGCGCGGCGGTGTGGCAGCGGTTCTGAACGAGCTGGCGGCCCAATCGCGCGCCGGGATCGAGCTGGACGAAAGCGCGATCCCGGTCCGCCCTGCCGTGCAGGCCGCCTGCGAAATGCTCGGCATGGACCCGCTCTACGTCGCCAACGAGGGCAAACTGGTCGCCATCGTCCCGGCAGAGCGTGTGGATGCCGTGCTGGACGCCATGCACCGTCATCCCTACGGGCGCGAGGCCGCGGTCATCGGGCGCGTGGTGGACGAGCATCCGGGAATGGTCGTCGTGCGGACGGCGATCGGCGGGCGGCGCGTGGTCGATATGCCGTTGGGCGAGATCCTGCCGCGCATCTGTTGAGCTTTCGGCCACCCGCCGGGTGTCCCGCGCATATTGATGATTGCGCCGGGATGCGTTTCTGGCTAAGCTGACGCTGCACGGCGCCTGACACCCTGCGCAAAGTTTGGGCGCACAGGAGAGCGAGATGCGGCACGTCGGTTGGCGGTTGCGACTGGGGCTGGTGCTGCTCCACCTGGTAGCGGCGACGCTGGCCTGCTCGCTCGATCTTTCCGGTTCGTCCCCCGCCAGCGTCGACGTGATTGAGACGTTTGACGGCCCATTGCTCACCGGCTGGCGTCTTGCCGATGGCGCCAGCGCGGCAGGCGGTGTGCTGCAGCTCCCGCCCGGCGCCAGCGCAGGCTATGCGATCCGCTCGGCGAACCTGGTTTTGACGGTGGCGGCCGAGCGTCAGGGCAGCGGGCCGTTGTTAATCGAATACGGCGCCAGTCCGACCGGCGCCTATGGGCTGCGGCTCGACTCCGGCGCGATCAGCCTGGTGCAGCGCGATGCCAGCGGCGCCGAAACGCCGCTGAGCGATCCGGCGCCGCTGGCGAACGCAACCGGCCGGCCGGTGACCATCGAGATCGTCTACAACCGGGGCACACATCGAGTCTACCTCGATGGCCGGAGCGTGCTCGCCGCCCAGGATCCGGTACCGCTGCCCGCCGGTGATATCCGTCTGCATTCCGAAGGGCAGGCGTCGGCAGCGGTCAACGTCGTGCGCATCGTGTCACCTGTCCCCGCCCCGCGCCTGGTTGTGGTCGCGCCGGTGAACAACAGTCGCTATGCTGCCGGCGCGCGGATCATGCTTCATGCCGCCGCGTTCGACTGGCTCGGCGTGGACCGGCTCGCCTTTGAGGTGAACTCGGTTCCCGTGGGCGAAGTGCGGTCGCCCGACCCGGCCGGCGCTCCGATCCTGACCGGTAGTGTGGCCTGGACCGTACCCGACGAGCAGGCGTACCGGATCACGGTAGAAGCCTTCCGGACCGATGGCGCATCGTTAGGGCTGCGGGATGTGCGCATCGAGGGAATCCGGGCTGCCGGTGTGCAGATGCCGCCCGTCCTGCCCACTGCTCCCCCAGAAGCCACGCCAACCGCCAGTCCGCCAACCGCCATCCCGACCAACACCCCCGCGCGCGGCAGTGGTGCCCCGATCCTGCAAGGCCCGGTCGCGCGGGCTGACACGGCGCTGAATGTCCGCCAGGGTCCCGGCACGGAGTATCCGACGATCAGGGTCATGGCCGCCGGAGAGCGAGCCTCGATCGTGGGCCGGAACGCGGACAGCACGTGGTGGGCGGTGGTCGTTAACGGCGTGAACGGCTGGATCTTCGCCGGGCTGACCACCGTCGAGGGCGATGTGTCCGCCGTCCCCGTGACAACGCCCTGACCGCTGCGCCCGCAATGTGACGATCGACCGCCCAGGGTGTGCAGTTGCACACTACATCCGCTTCCCGTACACTTCATAATTGAGAACGATTCGCAATTGCGAGTCTTTCTCAATTGCTGGCCGGCTTGACACCGCAAACAGGAGAGATACGACCCCGTGACCATCGCCGCCGAACCTCGCCCTACGCTTCCTCTGAGCATGGCTGCACCTCAACAACAGGTGCGGTTGGTTGAGATTCGCGGTGGGCATCGCCTGCGCAAGCGTCTGGCGGACCTGGGCCTGACGGTGGGCAGCACCTTGCGTGTGATCCAGGCGCACGGCCACGGGCCGATGATCATCGCCGTTCGCCACGACACGCGGATGGCCGTCGGGCGGGGGATCGCGCACAAGTTGATGGTCGCGCCACATGACAACAGCGCGGCTCCACACACCGGTTGATCGGCCATGCCCACCGTTCGAATCGCGCTGGCGGGCAATCCTAACGCCGGCAAGAGCACAATTTTCAACGCGCTGACGGGCGCGCGCCAGCACACCGGCAATTGGCCGG
>DYEN01000210.1 GCA_020725705.1 Anaerolinea sp. | reverse complement strand
GGCGTGATGAACACCTGGCCCGCGCCGCCGCCGTAGATGGCGGCCTTGGGGCTGGCCCGCAGGACTTCATCCAGGCGCTCGCGGATCGCTTCCTGATCCACGTTCATCTTTTCGAGAATCTGAGGGATCACCCCGCCCGGCTGCTCCAGCAAGGCGAGCAGCATGTGCTCGGTGTCCACCTGATTGTGCCCGTAGCGCTGCAGGATCTCGTAGGCCCGCACAGCCGCGTCCTGCGCGCGCTCGGTGAAGCGGTCAAATCGCATCATGTTGTTTGGGTCCCTTTGCTACCAATACACGTGTGCGTCTCGGTGTGCAGAGTGCCGGGCCACGCCCTGCCGGTCAGGCATTGGCCGGGTGGCGCGGGAAAGGCATTCTGCTGCGGGGTGGTGTGCGCCCCAACGGACGCCCACACCTGCGCTGTCTGCGTTATGAGCGCGCGGGCAGCGCGGCACGCGGGCGGCGGGGGCTGTTTCCCCGCGAGCGATTTTCCCACCCCTGTTAAGTGTACATCGACCCGGCAGCCAAAGCTATCAGATTCGTATAGGAACTTCCGGCGGCGATCCGGTTGTGAGATGGGGATGGTCGATATACACTTACGGGCGTAATGCACAACCCGCGCGGTATCCCCAGGAGGGTAAGATTTGCTATACTTCTTGCAGGCACGGTAAAGAGATTTAACCGTCCGTTGTCCCGTCGTTCACGTTTTTCGCGTATCGTTGGTGTGGGAAGCCGGGTAGCCCGGCAAGATGTCCGTCAACCTTCTAAGGAGGACTGAAGCAATGCGGAAATTAGGCATTTTGGCCTCGCTCATGCTCGTCATAACTCTGGCGCTGCCGCTTGTTCCGGCGAGCGCGCAGGACGACAGAGGTTTTGTCAACACGTTCGACCTGCCGGTCGAGCCGGCCACCGAAGGCCCGCTGGCCGGTGTGGATCCGCGTAACCAGACCGTGACCTGGTGGCACCAGCACAGCGGCACGCGTCAGCAGTTCCTCGATGAAATGATCGCCGAATTCAACGCCAACAACCCCTGGGGCATTACCGTCGAGGCGTCCAACCAGGGCGGCTATGGCGACATCTACACCAAGATGATCGCGGGCATCCCCACCGGCGACGTGCCGAGCCTGGTGGTGGCGTACCAGAACCAGGCGCTGGCCTACTATCAGGCGGGCGGGCTGGTCGACAACCTGGACGATTACGTGCTCGACCCGACCTGGGGCCTGAACGAAGCCGAGATCGCGGACTTCGTGCCCAGTTTCTTCGAGCAGGATAAGACCGAAGATGGTATCCGCGTCGGCTTCCCGCCTAACCGCTCGCTCGAAGGGCTGTACTACAACCAGACCGCCCTGGAAGAGCTGGGCTACGACGGCCCGCCGACCACCTGGGAGCAGTTCCGCGAGATGGCCTGCGCCTTCACCGAGCAGGGCTGGAGCGGCTATGAGGGCACCGACACCATCGGCTACACCGTTCGCACCGATGCCTCGAACATCGCGGCAGGGACCTTCGCCAACGGCGGCGAGTTGTATGTTGATGGGCAGTATGTCTATGACAGCCAGGCGACCATCGACTACATTCAGTTTATGGTCGACCTGTACAACGACGGCTGCGCCACCCTGGTAGCCGAGCAGTACGGCGACCAGAACAACTTCACCGCGGGCAAGGCGCTGTTCTTCATGGGTTCGACCTCGGGCCTACCCTTCGTCAAGCAGGGCATCGAGGATGCCTTCGAGACTCCGTTCGAGTGGGGCGTGACCGCGCTGCCGTACCGCGATGTGCCGGTGGTCAACGTCTACGGCGCCAGCGTCAGCATCCCGAAGACCACCCCTGAGCAGCAGCTCGCGGCGTGGCTGTTCGTGCGCTGGATGACCGAGCCGGAGCAGCAGGCGGGCTGGGCGGAAGTCAGCCAGTACTTCCCGGTGCGCTACTCGGCCCAGGAAGGCATGCAGGCCCTGTTCGAGGATCTGCCGCAGTACGAGCAGGCTTGGCTGCTGCTGCAAGGCGAGAGCAAGGTCGAGCCGCAGATCGCCAGCTATGACGTGGTCCGCGACGAAGCCGAGGCCACCTTCGAGAACCTGTTGAGCAGCGGTGGCGATGTCGCCAGTGCGCTCCGGCAGCTCACCGCCACGGCCAACGAGATCCAGGCTTCGTTCCAGCAGAGCCAGTAAGCCACCTGCGCCCGCCACGGGCCAGACAGAACACGAGGGCACCCGTTGGCCGGATGCCCTCGTGTTGTTTTCCCCTCACCCCAAACCCCTCTCCCTCTTGCGACTGTGTCGTAGGGAGAGGGACTTTGAGGCGCCACGCGCTCCCCTTCTCCCCGTGCGAGGGAGAAGGGGCCGGGGGTTGAGGGGGCCTCGCCCTAGCGGTCGCTGTCGTAGGCGGGCAGCATGACGGTGAACGTGCTGCCTTTGCCCGGCTCGCTATCCACCCAGATACGTCCGTGATGCTGCTCGACGATGCTCTTGACGATCGAGAGGCCCAGCCCGGTGCCCCGGTAATGATCGATCGCCTGATCCGTCCGGTAGAACTTGTCGAAGATGTAGGGCTGGTCCTTTTGTGGGATACCGATCCCCGTATCGGCGACGCGCAGCACCAGGAAATCCCCGTTGGCTTCCAGCGTGACGCGCACCCGACCGCCATCGGGGGTGTACTTGATCGCGTTCTCCAGCAGATTGCTCACAAGCTGGCGCAGGCGCAGCGGGTGCCCCAGTACCGGCGGCAGGGCGGCGGGAAGCTCGACTTCCATCGTGTGCTGCTTGGCTTCCCACTCATGCTGCCGTTCCTCGACCGCGCTCTCGACGATCGGCGGCAGGACGACGACCTCGCGGTCTTGGTCGAAGCCGGCTTCGATCTTGCCCAGCTCGAGCAGATCGGTGATCAGCGTCGTGATCGACTGGACGCTGTTGATAATGCGCCGCGCGAAATCTTCCTGGCTGCTGTTCAGCGAGCCGGCGCGCCGCAGCAGTTCGAGATAGCCGAGGATGGCCGTCAGCGGCGAGCGCAGATCGTGCGAGACGGTCGTCACAAACTCGCTCTTGATGCGGTCCAGTTCCTTGAGGTGCGTGATATCCTGCATCACGGCAATCTTGCCGACGCCGTCGACGAAGGTGAGGTGAGCATTGAGCGTACGCGCCCCATCATCCACGACCAGCTCCGTTGTGCGCAGGCGCCCGGTGCGGGCTTCTTTCAAAAACAGCTCGCGCAGGCCCTCATGATCGGTCACCGCCTGCAACGACTGCCCGATCACGGCCTCGCCCGCCAGCCCAAAGGTCCGGCACGCCGCCGGGTTACACAGCAGCACATGCCCCTGCAAATCAACCAGGATGATCGCGTCTTCGGTGTCGCGCAGCACGGTGTCGAGCGTATCCCGCTCGTGAACCGTCGCCTCGTGCAGGCGCGCGTTGGTGATCGCGATCGCGGCGAAGTCGGCCAGCACGCTCAGCAGTTGCAGCGTGGCCGGCTCGAAGCCGGTGCTGGCCGTCTGGTTGGCAACGCCCAGGACGCCGATCGGGCGGCTGTGGAACAGCAGCGGAACATACGCCAGATCGCGGAAGAAGAAATCGGTGTCGATCTCGCGGGCGTGCACATCGGTCAGCACGAGCGGCGTGCCCCGGCGCATCACCTCGCCCGCCGCGCTGTCCGAGACCAGGATCCGGCGCGTGTTGCCGGTCTCAAGCTGCGGCTCAGTGGCCGCACACAAAACCAGCTCGCCCGTCGCCTCGTCCGCCAGCAGCAGGATGCCGCTTTCCGCGCGCGTGATGGCAGTCGCCGCCTGGACGACGTGATCGAGCACGGGTTGCAGATCCAGCGTGGACGTGACGCGCTGCCCGAACTGGACCAGCGTGTCGAGGTCGCGTAGGCGCTGTTCAAGCTGGCGGTTGGCGGCCAGAAGCTGCGCGGGGATGTGCTCGGTGATCTGGCGCGTCCAGTGCTCGCGCAGCACGCGCGCCACCGCCGCCAGCAAGTCGTCGGGATCGAACGGCTTGATCAGATAGTCGTTGACGCCCAGGCGCAGCGCCTCGACGGCCAGCGCCTCGGAGCCTTCCGCCGTGATGAGGATAAAGGGCAGCGCGATCCCGGCTTCACGCAGCGCGGCGAGCATCTCCAGGCCGGTCATGCCGGTCATCAGATAGTCCGCGATCACCAGGTCCGGGCGCAGATCGCGCGCGAGCGTAAACCCCTCTTCGCCATTGGCAGCGGTCAGCACATCGTACCCGGCGGACGCCAGGACAGACTCGGCCAGAAAGCGCCGGACTTCGATCGCGTCCTCAACAAGCAGTATCCGTTCACCTGCCACCGATTGTCTTCTCTCAATTATCATTCGGCCCGGCAGCCGGACAGGCTCCGCATACCGCGCCGGATGGATTTGGCTGCCCGACTGTCTTTAACGCCGGTGAGGGCCGTTACTGCCGGAGAGTATACGATGATCGACCGGATAGCACATCGTGCCCGCGTTGGTTACTCCGCGGCCAGCGCGCGGCTGGCCTGGATCGCGTCGCGCAGCGCGTCCAGGCTGGAGAACGGCCCGGCACTGCTCTCCAGCACGCCGACGAACAGCCGCAGCAAGCGGCCTGTGGATGTGGCCTGCGCCTGTTCGCGATCCTTCAGCGGATAGAAGAACGCGATCGACTGCTGCAGACGCGCTTCCAGCCGCGCCCGCAGCGCCCCGGAGTGCGCCGGCTCGGTCAGGATCACAAACGTGTGCGGGCCGAGATGCCCGGCAAAGTCTGTTTCGCGGCCCGCTTCGCGCAGCGTATTGTTGATCATGAGCGCGACGGCGCGCAAGGCATCGTCGGCGGCCACAAACCCGTACCGCTCGCGGAAGACGTCCAGCCCATCCACGGCAACCTGAAGCACGCTCCAGGCTGAGTCGCCGTCCAGCAGCGCGGCGAGGCGCTCGTCAACGGCCCGGCCTTCGGGCAGGTGCGTCACCCCGTTGACCTGAGTGGCGTGCGCGGCGCGCCGCAGGACGTTGCGCACGCGCAGCCGCAGTTCCTGGATGTCGAACGGCTTGGTGATGTAGTCCACCACCCCCAGTTCCAACCCGGCCAGCTTGTCGACACGATCGCGCTTTTCGGTGAGGAAGATCACCGGCACATCCTGTGTGCGGCGCTGAGCGCGCAGCCGGCGGCAGACGTCGTATCCGTCGATGTCGGGCAGGCGAATGTCGAGGATGGCGAGGTCCGGCGGGGCGGCCTGCGACAGACGCACGGCCTCTTCGCCCCAGGTGGCGCTGGTGACTTCGTAGCCCTGAACGCGAAAGAACGCCTGCAGCATCTCGGCCAGGTCCGGATCATCTTCAACGATCAGAAGGTGGGGTTTGTCGCTCAACTCCGGCCCCTTCGCGTGCGCAGCCCCGGCAGCAAACGCGCCCGGCTCTCCGATGGCGTGCCCGGCGCGCTGGTGGTGCTCGGCGGCCCAAAGACCGGACAGCCGTCCGGCTGGGCGATAGCGAGTACCGCGCTAAACGAGCTTCTCAAGCTCTTTGACGGCACGGCTCATGTCCAGGAAGATCAGCCCCAGCTTGGCCTGCTGGCGAGCCAGGACGGTCAACACCGCCTCTTCGCCCACCGCGCTGAGGATCACAAAGCCGCGCTCTCCCTTGACGTAGACCTGCTCCAGCGTGCCGCGTCCCAGTTCGGTCGCAATGCGCTCGCCCAACGAGAGCATCGCCGCCGACATAGCCGAGACGCGATCCTCTTCGATGTTCGAGGGCAGCGACGAAGCGATGCTCAGCCCGTCGACGCTGACAATGGCCGCGGCCTCGACATCGGGCGAGCTGATCTGCAAGTCGCGCAGGCGTTCCACAAGCTGTTCGTTACGAGATTTTGCCACCGTGCATCTCCTGACAGTGTGGGAACCGATCTCATGGCGCCGATCCGGACGAGCAGAGGACCACCGGGGCAAAATAACGATTCCATAAAATAGCGTTAATTTACCCTTGTCGACGGTACTGTAGCACAGCGCCGATCCCTTGTCAAGCAGGCCAAAAGTCGGGGGCGCGCCCCGCTCCCGGCCGGCGCGCAGGGCTATTGACAGCCTCTAGCCGCCCATTATAATTCTTAGCGCATCATGGGCGAAATGGCCTGGAGCCAGACCTGATGTACCTCGCGCCGGCAGCCCAACCGCTCCTGCGCGCCTCGACGAACGAGCACAGGGGAAGACCGGATTTGAGAGAAACGCTACGCACTGCCTGGGAACGCTGGAAGATCATCGGCGAGGTCTACGGTGACTTCCAGGGGCGCCTGTTCGCCGTCCTGTTCTATTTCACCATCTTCATCCCCTTCGCTTTGGGGGTGCGCCTGCTGAGCGACCCGCTCCACCTTCGCAAGCCCGTCCGCCGCTGGCTGGATCGCGGCCCGGTGGGTCATACGCTGGACGAAGCGCGGAGGCAGTTCTAAGCCAATGGACATCCTGGGCGTTTCCTGCTTTTATCACGACTCCGCCGCCGTGCTGCTGCGCGATGGCGAGCTGGTGGCCGCCTCGATGGAAGAGCGGTTCTCGCGCAAGAAGCACGACAGCGGCTTTCCGCGCCATGCGATCGATTTCTGCCTGGAGCGCGGCCAGATCAAAGGGGCCGACCTGGACTATGTGGTCTTCTACGAGAAGCCGATGGTCAAGGTGGGCCGCATCTTGCAGACGGCGCTGAGCACCTTCCCTCGCTCGTGGGATTTCTGGCGCGAGGCGGTGACGGCGTACGTCGGCGAGAAATTCTGGATCAAGAGCCTGCTCCAGCAGCACCTCGGCGTCCGGCCGGATCAAATTCTGTTCTGCGATCATCATATGTCGCACGCGGCCAGCGCGTTCTTCCCCTCGCCCTTCGACGAGGCGGCGGTGATCACGGTCGACGGCGTGGGCGAGTGGACGACGACCACGCTCGGCTTTGCGCGCGGTCCGTGGAACGGCTCGGCGCCCAACACCATCGACCTGTTCTGGGAGCAGCGCTTCCCGCACTCGCTGGGCCTGCTATATTCCGCGTTCACGGCGTTCCTCGGTTTCCGGGTGAACAACGGCGAGTACAAGGTCATGGGCATGGCGCCCTATGGCGAGCCGCGCTATGTCGACAAGGTCAAGCAGCTCATCACGCTCAACAACGACGGCAGCTTCGAGCTGAACATGGACTTCTTCTCGTTCCATCACTCGGCCAGCCGGAGCTTCAACGAGCGGTTCATCAAGCTGTTCGGCCCGCCGCGCGTGCACAGCGACGACTTCTTCACCGCCAAGAGTGATCCCAGCCGGGCAGGCGAAACCGAAGCCGTGCGCCGCAACCAGTATTACGCGGACATCGCCGCCAGCATCCAGGCCGTCACCGAAGAAGCGCTGATCAACATGGCGAACGCGCTGCACCGCCGCACCCAGGCGAAATATCTGGTCATGGCCGGGGGCGTGGCGCTCAACAGCGTCGCCAACTACAAGATCCTGACCGAGACGCCCTTCGAGGACCTCTACATCCAGCCGGCGGCAGGCGACGACGGCGGCGCCCTGGGCGCGGCGCTGTGGGCGTATCACATCGTCCTCGGCCAGCCGCGCAAGATGATCATGTCGCACGCCTACTACGGCGAGGAATACGACGACGCGGAGATCCGCGCCTTTCTGGACTCGCAGGGCATCCCCTACACCTACTACGGCGATGACGAGGACCGGCTGCTCGACCGCGTGGTCGAGGAAATCCTCGATCAGAAGGTGATCGGCCTGTTCCAGGGGCGCTTCGAGTGGGGTCCGCGCGCGCTGGGCAACCGCAGCATCCTGGCCGACCCGCGCCGGGCCGAGATGAAGGACATCGTCAACACCAAGATCAAGTTCCGCGAGCCGTTCCGCCCGTTCGCGCCGGTGGTCACCTGCGAAGACGCGCCGGCCTATTTCGACTACCCGAATGTGGAAAGCGCCTATCTGCCGCGCTTTATGCTGGCGGTCAGCCCGATCTTCCCGGACAAGCTCGACGTGGCGAAAGCCACCACACACGAAGGCGGGACGGGTCGCCTGCAAACCATCGACCGCGTCACCAACCCGCGCTATTATGAGCTGGTGCGCCGCTTCGGCCAGGCGACCGGCGTCCCCATTCTGATGAACACCTCGTTCAACCTGCGCGGGGAGCCGATCGTCACCTCGCCCGCCAACGCGTGGTGGACCTTCAGCAACAGCGGGATCGACTGGCTGATGATGGGGTCGTTCCTGATCGGCAAGAATGGTAAGGGGACTGAATGAGCATGACTGAGGGCACGCGCAACCAACCCGGCCGGCTGGCCGGTCTGAAGATGCGCCTGGGCATCCTGGGCGAGCTGTTCGCGTTCTTGTGGGCGGCGAAGATGTGGTGGCTGATCCCGATGATCATCGCGCTGATCGTCTTCGCGATCATCATCGTGTTCGGTTCGACCAGCGGCGGCGGCCCGCTGATCTACACCCTGTTCTAAGAGGCGCCAACCATGAGCGACTGGCTGCTGTCCGTTATCATCGGGGTCGCGATCGGGCTGGCGATCGGCGTCCGGCTGGCGCGCGACTCGAAAAAGAAACAGGGCTTGCGCGGCGGCGTGACGTCCGCGGCGTTGCACTACCTGGCCTGCGCCGGGATCGCCAGCGTGCTGCCCTTCATCCTGGCCGGGATCGTGCTCGGTCTGCCGTTCCTGACGCTGTTCGGGACCGGGGTCGGCTTCCTGGCGCTGGTAGCGTTGATCCTGCTGGTCTTCGGCGCGCTGGAACAAGCGGCGCCCCCGCTGCCCGAGCCGAAGATCGAACTGAGCGACTGACGCCGATCGTCTCGATTACCGGTGCGAATCATCCGGGCGGGCCTGCGCAGGTCCGCCCGGAATGGCTTTTACGGAAGTGCAGTGCGGGCGCTGCCGCCTGCCGGCCTACAGATCGTCGAGCCGCCCGCTGTCGAGCGCGATCTGGAAGGCCCGGCCTACCAGCAGCAGCTCGGTGACCCAATCGGCCAGATCCTCGTCCAGTTCCTCGGAAGACAGCGCTTCGACCAGCGAGAGCGGGATATCGTTCAGCACTTCGGTCGTCAGGCATTGCAGCGCCTGCCAAACAGAATCGCGCGCGGGGGGCGGATCGCCTGCCATCACTTCCTTATACCACGCGGCGATAATCGGGTGCACCTGCTCGCAGGCAGAGCCATCGTCGAGCCGCTCGTTGGCGAGGTCTTCGAATTCGTCCAGCCAGTCGGGTTGATTGTTATCGTGCGGGTCGCTCATCGTTTCGCTCCTGGCACGGCGGACAAGATGGTTCCCCGGTGTGGGGAGTATCCAGAGTCTACCAATTCCCGGATCGAGCGCCAATCGCCATCCGGGGTCACGGGCGGGGCGGCCAGAACTCCGCCTGATCGACCACCTGCGCGGCGGTCCACAGCGTCTGCGCGGCGCGTTCGATGGTCTGCGGGTCGATCTCGTGGATGGTATCGGTGCTGCGCCGCCAGTGCGGGATATGCCCCGTCACCCGATCATAGGCCATCAGCCCCACGGCGATCAGGTCGCGGTCGCGCAGGTTGGCGACCTCGTCGAGCGTCAGCATCGTCTTGCCCATCAGCCCCAGGTCGGGCCGCACATCGGCCACGCGCTCCATCACGCGAACGGCATCCGGATGCGGATAGTAATAGGCGTAGGGGCTGATGCCATGCCGCGTCACCCAGCATAGCTCGCCCGCGCCGACGTTCGACACCACCACCCACAGCGCGTCGGCCCAGGCTTCGGCGTATTCGGTCGCCAGCGTATCCGCTCCGGTGCCGACGGCGGTCGCGCTGCCGGTGAACGCCAGAACAACCTCGGTGTTTTCCAGTGGATCGCTGTGCAGCGCGCGCGCCAGCGCCAACAGCGCCGCCACGCCCGAAGCGTTGCCGTTCGCGCCGGCCACATCCGGGCCGGTTTCGTCCAGCACGGCCAGCCCGGCCCCGCCAAGTGCCAGCCCGGCGATCGCCGTCCGCAGGGCGCGCCAGCGCTGCGCCCGGCCCGAGAGCGTCGTCAGCACGCCGCCCACCAGCGCCAGCAGCGTCACCGCGCCCAGCGTGCGCGGAAGCTGTCCGACGATCCGGCTGTTGGTCGTCAGGCGGTGCACGCCGGAATCCAGATGCGCGACGAAGACCACGCGGCGCCGGATCGCGCGGCGGGGCGGGATGCGCACGATGACGTTCTGAGACTCACCGCGCGCCAGCCAGCTTTCGCCCAGCGTGGGACGCGAAAGAAACGTGTCGCGGCTGAGAATGCTCAGGCCGATGGAAACAATGCCGGACACAAGCTGGCGCTTGCGGCTGCGTCCCAGCCCGCCCAGCAGCGCCAGCCCGGTCAGCGCGGAGATCGGCGCGATCCGCCAGCGAAAGCCGGGCACGGTGCGGAAAGGCTGGTTGATCAGCTCCCAGCGACCGTCCAGGGCACGAACCGCGCTGTGGATGTACGCGGCGGCCTCGCGTTCGCCCCGGCTGGCGGGGCGCCGCGGCCCGATCACCACGCTGAGGTGGCGCACGTCGTCCATCACGCGCTCAGCCGACAGCTCACTCGGTACATTGCGATCGATCATCGGTTGTCTCATTATCCGGGCACCTCGTCCACTCCCCCGCTCAAGTATGCCGCAAGAGCCGCGAAATCGCACCCGGCGGCGGGCTTGACAGGCACGGCCCGCGTGATATGCTGGCGATCATCTCAGCACAAAGGGGGAAAGTGCCAGGAATGCCTGTCTACGAGTTTCGCTGCAACGCCTGCGGGCGCAAGATCGCGCTGCGCTACAAGACGGTGGCGGAGTACGAAACGGCGACGCCTGCCTGCCCGCGCTGCCGCAGCACCGACCTCACCCGCCTGATCTCGCGTGTGGCGATCCGGCGCTCGCTGACCTCGCGGCTCTTTTCCGGCGATATGGACAATGACACGGCCTTCGACGATCTGGATGACGCCGATCCGGCCACGCTGGGGCGGATGCTGCGCGAGATGAGCGACGAGGTCGGCGAGGATATGGGGCCGGAGTTCGAGGAAGTCGTCACGCGGCTGGAACGCGGCGAATCGCCCGAAGAGATCGAGGCCAGCCTGCCCGATCTGGCCGGAGACACCGACGGCGGCTTCGGCGGGGATGGCCTCGCTGGGGGTGACCTGGGCAGCGCCGACCTGGGCAGCGAGGATGTCACCAGCGAATAGCGCCGGGCGCAGCGGACAGCCGGCAGGAAACAGAACGGGCCGGGCAAGCCCGGCCCTGACGGGTCGTTATGCCTCGCCGCTTACGGGCACGGCTGGACGATCGCCTCGGGCGCAGGCGCGGCGATGGGCGCGATGCCGCCCCACTGCACCACCTCGAAGGTCATGATCACGCGCTGCTGGTGATCGGTGTTGTGATAGACGCTCTCCAGCTTGAGCAGCGCGCCGGTGGCCTCGTCGGTGTAGAGGTCGCCAGTCAGCGTGAAGGTTCCGGCCTGCTCGATCTTCGTTTTCAACTCGGCATTGTTGAACTTCTTGAGAATATCAAGCGCCTCGGGGATCTTCGACTCGAGCGCAAAGTGACGGGCCGTGCGGCCCGCGATGACCGCCTGATCCTCGACCTGGCGCGCGACGGCGAGCATCTGCACGCCCTTGGCTTCCAGCCCAAACTCGTCAAAGAAACCGCTCAGGCCCTGGCGCAGCAGGCGCGCTTCTTCGCTGTCGCTGACGCAGAAGAACTGCCCGTTCTCAACGCGGTACACGGCGCCGTTGCGTGCGTCTGTGCCGCGCGCCTGCACATAGTAGTTGTGCACCCCGCCGCCGGTCTGAAGCTGCGCCAGCGCGTTGTTCGCCCCGTCGACCTGCATCGAGACGATCACGTCGCGCGCGGGTGCGCCGGCGAAGCCCACGCCGGCGGTGTCGCCGGGGCCGTCTTGCAGCCGCAGCGTCGCAGCGTAGCCGTCGTTCTGCCGGGCGAGCGTATCCAGGCTGTCCGAGACGCGCTCCCACGCGCTGTTATCGTTCAACTCTTGCAACAGCTTGACCGCCTCGTCAACGGTTTCGACCACGCTGCGAATATCGTCCACAAATCCACACGCCAGCCCGGCGCTTAATAACGCGCCGGCCACCAGCAGCAGCGCCCATGTTGATCGGTGCATGCTTTCCATCCTCATCTCGACGATCACAATGACCGGCGCAAGATCGGCACCGGGTCACATGTACAAGGTAGCACCGCCCAGGGATCGACGGCAACCCCGCGCGCCCGTCGATTGCCCCGCGCCCGGCTGACCGCTGCCCACTGCCGCGGCGCGCTCCGATAGGTTGCGCAACACGCCGCCGGTTTGTACACTCTTCCGGACTCGAGCCGCTGAACCAGGACGGGCCACCTCATGATTGGAAAAAAACTCGGCAACCGCTACGAAATCGAGGAGCTGATCGGCGAAGGCGCGACCGCCGCCGTCTATCGGGGGCGCGACACACGTCTGCAGCGGACGGTCGCGGTCAAGGTCCTGCTGCCTTATGTGGATGACACGACCCGCCAGCGCTTCCAGCGCGAGGCCCTCGCCGCCGCCCGCCTGAACCATCCCAACATCATGGCCATCCATGACGTCGGCGAAGAGGACGGGCGCCCGTACCTGATCATCGAGTACATCGAAGGCCGGCCACTGTACGCCTTTATCCCCTCGCCGCCGAGCGTCGTCGCCGAGTTTGGCCGCCAGATCTGCGTGGCGCTGGACTATGCTCACCGCCAGAACCTGATCCACCGCGACATCAAACCGGCCAACATCCACATCACGCCCACCGGGCAGGTTAAGCTGATGGACTTCGGCCTGGCGATCAGCGGCGAAAGCAAGCGCCTGACCGCCATGGGGCGCATTATCGGTACGCCCGCCTACCTCTCGCCCGAACAGGCGCAGGGTTTGCCGCTCGACGGGCGGACGGACATCTACTCGACCGGTGTCGTGCTGTACGAGCTGGTGACCGGCGTGCTGCCCTTCGACGCAGATGATATCGGCGTGCTGCTGCTCCAGCAGGTGAAGAAGACGCCCAAGCCGCCGGGCGAGCTGGTCCCCGGCCTGCCGCCGAGCCTGGAGCGTGTCCTGCTGCGGGCGCTGGCGAAAAAGCCCGAAGACCGCTATGCCACCGCCGGCGAGATGGCCGAGGCGCTGAGCGCCGCGATCGCCGCGCAGGAGCGTACCCTCAGCCACATGCCCGCTCTCAGCGACACCCAGGAGACCGACGAGCGCGCCACCCCGCGCAGCATCGACGGCTCGTGCCCGCAGCCGATCCGCGTCGTGCTGGCCGACGATCACCGCATCCTGCGCATGACGCTGGCAGTCTACCTGAACGATACCGAGTGTATCGAAGTAGTGGGCGAGGCCGACGACGGCGATCAGGCGCTGGCGCTGGTCGCCGAACACCATCCCGACGTGCTGCTGCTCGACCTCAACATGCCGGGCCGCAGCGGGCTGGACGTGCTGCCGGAGATTCGCGCCGCCTGGCCGGACGTCCGTGTGCTGGTGCTGACGGGCCGCGACGAAGACGCCTACATCATGCGGGCGCTGCGCGCCGGAGCACACGGTTATGTCCTGAAGACCACCGACGAGCGCGACTTGGTCCGCGCCGTGCAGGATGTGGCGGGGGGTCATGTCGTGCTCGGTCGCGGCGTCGCCGAGCGGGTCGTTCAGGGCCTGGTGAGCCGTGCCGAGCCGGACACGGGCCCGTTGACCGATCTCGATCGCGCCCTG